>JAYVRO010000362.1:0-17187 GCA_043776165.1 Rubrivivax sp.
AGCCGCTACGACATTGCCAACAGCGCCAATGACTTCAATAAGTTTGCTGTCGGCTACGTGCACAACTTGTCCAAGCGCACCGCGCTGTACACCACCTACGCTCGCGTGAGCAACAAGGGTGCGCAAACCGCCTCTGTGTCGAACAATGGCCTGTCGGCTGGTGCTGCTGCTGCTGGTGGTGGTTCTACCGGCTACGAGTTCGGCGTTCGTCACGCTTTCTGATCGACAAGCCGGTTCTCTTAACAAGAACTGCGCTGCCAGAAACCGCCCTTCGGGGCGGTTTTTTTACGGCTGAATATTTCGCAGAGTCTCGGGAGTTTCCCGTTTGCGCGCGCAGCGTGTTGGCCGCAATATAGCGATCTGTCGGCAGGTGTCGTTGTCACAAGGCGTTCTGGTTCTGTCGGCTCACACAGCAGAACCCGCAACGTCTTGGCTCATGTTCGTTTTCATACTTCGCCGCCTTGCTCAAGCCATCGTGGTCATGCTCACGGTCGCCTTCATCGCTTTCATGCTCTTCCAGTACGTTGGCGACCCCGTCACCAGCCTGCTGGGGCAAGACGCGACTCAAGAACAGCGCGACGCATTGCGTCGTGATCTCGGCCTCGACCAGCCTTTCCCTGTGCAGTTCGCCAGCTTCATTGGCAACGCCGTCAAGGGTGAATTTGGTTTGAGCTTGCGACAAGGCCGCAAGGTGTCGTCGCTCATCGTCGAGCGATTTCCTGCCACGCTTGAATTGTCAATGGCTGCTGCGGTCATCGCCTTGGGAGTCGGTTTGCCCCTGGGTGTCTACGCCGCATTGCGCCGTGGCAAGTTCGGCTCGCAAGTGGTCATGACCTTGTCGCTGCTGGGCGTATCTCTGCCCACCTTCTTGATCGGCATCTTGCTGATCTTGTTTTTTGCCGTGATGCTCAAGTGGCTGCCCAGCTTTGGCCGTGGTGATGTGGTGAGCCTGGGCACTTGGACAACGGGTTTGTTGACGGTGGATGGCTGGAAACATCTGGTCTTACCTGCTATCACTTTGTCAGTTTTTCAGCTCGCGCTCATCATGCGTTTGGTGCGCTCTGAAATGCTCGAAGTGCTGCGCACCGATTACATCAAATTTGCACGCGCACGCGGCTTGTTAGACCGCTCGGTCTACTTTGGTCACGCCTTAAAAAACACCTTGGTGCCGGTCATCACCATCACGGGTTTGCAGCTGGGCTCACTCATTGCTTTTGCCATCATCACCGAGACCGTGTTCCAGTGGCCTGGCATGGGTTTCCTTTTCATCCAGGCTGTGCAATTTGCCGATATTCCGGTGATGGCGGCCTATTTGTGCCTCATTGCGCTGATCTTCGTCATCGTCAACCTGGTGGTTGACTTGCTCTACTTCGCCGTTGATCCACGCTTGCGCATGGAGCGGCCAGCTTCGGGCCACTGAGCATGAAAACCCACGATGAGTAGCCCGACAACCACTGCTGCAACTGGCGCCCCCGGCGCATGGGCGCGTTTTTTTGCTGGTGACGTGTGGTTCAGTTTTCGCCAATCGCCCATGGCCATGATGGCGGCGTGCATCGCTTTTGTTTGCCTTTTCTGTTCGGTTTTTGCGCCCTGGGTGGCGCCTCACAACCCGTTTGATTTGGCCACCCTCAATCTGTCAGATTCACGCCTGCCACCGGCGTGGATTGAAGGTGGCAGCGCCAAGTACTTTTTGGGCACTGACGACCAAGGCCGCGACATTCTCTCGGCGCTGATGTACGGCGCACGCATCTCGCTCGGCGTGGGGTTTGCCTCGGTGCTCTTGTCGTTGATCGTCGGTGTGGGCCTGGGTTTGCTCTCGGGTTTTGTCGGCGGCAAGATCGACGCATTCATCATGCGCGTGTGCGATGTGATGCTGTCGTTCCCCTCCATCCTCATCGCCTTGTTGATCGACGGCGTGGGCCGCGCCATGTTCCCCAATGCGCATGAGACCTTGGCCTTTGGCGTGTTGATCATCGCCATCTCGCTCACGGGCTGGGTGCAGTACGCGCGCACGGTGCGCGGCTCCACGCTGGTGGAGCGCAACAAAGAGTACGTTCAGGCGGCGCGGGTGATTGGCGTGGCGCCGTACCGCATCATGTTGCGCCACGTGCTGCCCAACGTGATGGGTCCGGTGCTGGTGCTGGCCACCATTCAAGTCGCTGCAGCCATCTTGACCGAAGCCACGCTGTCGTTTTTGGGTGTGGGCGTGCCGCCAACGTCGCCGTCCTTGGGCACACTCATTCGTGTGGGCAATGATTTCCTCTTTTCCGGCGAATGGTGGATCACCATCTTCCCCGGCGTGATGCTGGTACTGATCGCGCTCAGCGTGAACCTGCTGGGCGACTGGTTGCGCGACGCCTTGAACCCGCGTTTGCGCTGATCTGGCTTGTGGTTTTTACCAATCAGCACACCAACGATTACGCCAACGTTTGAAGTGACCTTGAACGATTGACATGACCCAGCCCTTGCTTGAAGTGCGCCACCTGCGCGTGGAGTTCCCCACACGGCACGGCACTTTGCTGGCGCTGGACGACATCTCGTTCGACATCGCGCCCGGAGAAATTTTGGGCGTGGTGGGTGAATCGGGCGCTGGCAAGTCACTCACCGGGGCTGCCATCATCGGTTTGCTTGAACCCCCTGGGCGCATTGCCGCTGGTGAAATCGTCCTGGAAGGCCAGCGCATTGACCAACTGCCTTACGAGCAAATGCGCGCCATTCGTGGGCGCAAGATCGGTGCAATTTTTCAAGACCCACTGACATCGCTGAACCCGCTGTACACCATCGGCCGCCAGTTGGTGGAGACCATCCAAACCCACTTGCCGCTGAACGCTGCGCAAGCGCGCGCGCGTGCCATTCAGCTCCTGCAAGAGACCGGCATTGCGGCCGCCGAATCACGCATCGATCAGTACCCGCACCAGTTTTCAGGCGGTATGCGCCAGCGCGTGGTGATTGCTTTGGCCTTGGCGGCAGAGCCCAAGCTCATCGTCGCTGACGAGCCCACCACGGCGCTCGACGTGTCGATCCAGGCGCAGATCATCTCCTTGCTAAAACGCCTGTGCAAAGAGCATGGCGCGGCGGTGATGCTGGTGACGCACGACATGGGTGTGATTGCTGAAACCTGTGATCGTGTGGCTGTGTTGTACGCCGGTCGCGTGGCTGAAATTGGCCCGGTGCGCGACGTCATCCACCGGCCCTCTCATCCCTACACCACAGGCCTCATGGGCTCGATCCCGTCAATGGGCGAAGAGCGAGAGCGCTTGCTGCAAATCGATGGCGCGATGCCGCGATTGAATGCCATCCCCCAGGGCTGCGCGTTCAACCCGCGCTGTGGTTTTGTCATGGATCGCTGCTGCACCGAGCGCCCAGAGCTGATGGCCGCCACGGCCGTAACGGGCACAAGGGCCGCATGTTGGCGCGTTGAGGTTGCCAAGGCGGCTGTATGAGCGCGTTGGTACAAGTCGACGAGTTGGCCAAGACTTTCGACGTTTCGGCACCCTGGCTCAACCGTGTCGTCGAGCGCAAACCGCGCCAGTTTGTGCACGCAGTAGACGGCGTGTCGTTCAGCATCGAACGTGGCCGCACCTTGGCCTTGGTCGGTGAATCGGGTTGTGGTAAGAGCACCGTGGCGCGTCTGTTGGTGGGCTTGTTGGAGCCCACTCGCGGCACAGTCATGTTCGATGGTCAAGCGACAAACGCTGCACGCCAGGCCGCTGAGCTGCGCCAACTGCGCAGGCGCATGCAGATGATTTTTCAAGATCCTTATGCCAGCTTGAACCCGCGCTGGAAGGTGGCGGACATCGTGGGCGAACCCTTGCGCGAACATGGTTTGTTCTCAGGCCCCGATGAACTGCTGGGCAAGGTGGGGCAGTTGCTCCAGTCGGTGGGATTGGCTGCAGCGGATGGCGACAAGTTTCCGCACCAGTTTTCTGGCGGGCAGCGTCAGCGTATCTCCATCGCGCGTGCTTTGGCCACTGAGCCCGAATTTTTGGTCTGCGACGAGCCTACCTCGGCTTTGGATGTGTCGGTTCAGGCGCAAGTGCTGAACATCATGAAGGACCTGCAGCGCAGCCGCGGCCTCACGTATTTGTTCATCTCGCACAACCTGGCGGTGGTGCGCCATGTGAGCGACCAAGTGGGTGTGATGTACCTCGGCCGATTGGTGGAGTTGGCTGATAAAGCCGACCTCTTTGCCAGGCCGCGCCACCCTTACACGCGCATGCTGTTGGATGCGATCCCGGACATCCACATGTCGGGACGATCACGCACACCGGTGCAGGGCGAAGTTCCCAACCCTTTGAATCCACCCACAGGCTGTGCTTTTCATCCCCGTTGCCCGCACGCCAACGCGCGCTGCGTTGGTGAGCGGCCCGCGCTGGTGGATTTCAAAGGCATTCGCGTGGCTTGCCACGCAGTGCAAGAGGGCAGGATTTAGCCGCCGCTCAAACCTTTTTTTCGCGTGGCAGCAAGTACTCGCCTGCAAACAGCGCACGGGCTACTTCGCGGTCACGCACCAAGTGCACTTGTCTGCCGTCGAGCAGTACTTCAGCGCCACGAGGACGCGTGTTGTAGTTGCTGGCCATGGCCATGGCGTAGGCACCTGCTGAAAGCACGGCCAGGATGTCGCCTGACTGCACGGCCAGTGCACGATCATGGCCTAACCAATCACCTGACTCACACACCGGGCCAACCACGTCCCAGGTGCTGGGTGCACCAGCATCAACGCGCTGCACACAAGCTTCGATACCCAACCAAGCTTGGTACATCGCGGGGCGCATGAGGTCGTTCATCGCGGCGTCAACGATGCAAAAGTTTTTTGTCTCGCCACGCTTGAGGTTGATCACCTCGGTGAGCATGACGCCAGCGTTGCCTACCAGCGAGCGACCGGGTTCCAGCAACAGTTCACGGTGGCCATGGCCGCGCTCGTCCATGCGTTGCAAGACCCGCGTGACCAACTCGTCAGCGGCCGGCGGTGTTTCGTCGGTGTAGGTGATGCCCAGGCCGCCGCCGATGTCCACGTGCTGCAAGACCATACCCGTTGCTTCAACCTGTTCAACCAAATCAAGCAATCGATCCAGCGCATCGATGTAAGGCGCGATGTGCGTGATTTGCGAGCCGATGTGGCAGTCGATACCTGTCACATCAATGCCAGGCAGAGCGGCAGCCCGTGCGTAGGTGGCCATTGCGTCACGATGGGCCACGCCGAATTTGTTGCCCTTCAAGCCAGTGGAGATGTAGGGGTGCGTACCCGCATCAACATCGGGATTCACGCGCAAACTGACTTTGGCGCGTTGGCCCATGCCGCTGGCAACGAGCGACAAGGTGTCCAGCTCAGTGATGCTTTCAACGTTGAAGCAGCGCACTCCCACGGTCAAGGCTCGGTGCATTTCAGTTTGTGTTTTGCCCACGCCTGAGAACACAATTTTCTCGGGCGCAACGCCTACCGCCAAGGCACGTTCGAGCTCACCGCCCGAGACGATGTCCAGCCCGCAACCGGCTTCGACAAAAGTCTGCAAGACAGCGAGGTTGGAGTTCGCCTTCATCGCATAACAAATGAGATGACGACGACCTTGCAGTGCGCGTTGGTAATGCGACAAGGCATCGAGCATGGCGGCGCGTGAATAGACGTAAAGCGGCGTGCCGAACTGCAGCGCCAAGCCAACCAAGTCGTGACCATCAAGCTGCAAGCTGCCGTCAACACGGGCCAAAAAGGGCGCACCTGGCAAGCTCATCGCAAAGTCCTGCCGACCTCGTTCGAGCTCGCTGGTGGAGTGACTGCCGGTGCAGCCACGGGTGCACTTTGTGTTGCACTGACGGGTGCATTGAGCAGTGGAGTCGGCAAGCTCAACGCGCCCTTTTGGCCGCAGGCCGGCATGCCGATCAAGCAGGCGGCAACAAACATCCCTTTTGCAGCAAGGGCCCTCTTGGGCGGGCTGCCCGCTACACTCGATTCCCAATTCATTTGCATGCGCAGGATTCTAATGGCCAAGCCTTCGAGCCCCTCGCCACACGCGGCTGCTGGCCCCGTTCGTGGAGCGCGCGTTGCACTGTCGGATCTTGACTACCAACGTTTGACATCGGCTTTGTTGATGACCATCGAAAGCACCGCTGACAAATGGCTGCAAGACGACGTGATCGACATTGACACTCACCGCACAGGTGGTTTGTTGGAGCTGTCGTTTCCCAACGGCAGCAAGCTCATTGTCAACACCCAACCTCCTTTGCAAGAAGTGTGGCTTGCTGCGCGATCGGGTGGCTTCCACTACCGCTTTGAAGCCAACCAGTGGCTCGATACCCGTGATGGCAGCGAGTTTTTCGATGTGCTGTCGAGACAGGCATCGGCTCAAGGCGGTGTGCCTTTGCACTTCAGTGCTTGATCGATGCTTGATCGACCCTGGGTCAGCCGTTGATCAACGTCTGAAGAGGTCGAGGATGCTGTTGCGTTCTTGGGCGTCAGCGGGCTGCGGTACTTTGTCTTCCAGGCCCAGGCTGCTAACGCCACGATTGGCACCAAATTCGTCAAAGACCCAATTGCTGCCGACTTGAACCACGCCTTCTGGGGCGCGCACTTCTTGCACTGGCACATTTTTCAAGGCGTGGGCCATCAACTCGATCCATATCGGCAAGGCCAAGCTGCCGCCCGTTTCTCGGTCACCCAGCTTGCGCGGGTTGTCATAGCCCACCCAGACGATGGCCGTGAGCGTGGGGTGGTAGCCCGCAAACCACGAGTCCAGTGAATCGTTGGTTGTGCCGGTTTTTCCATAAATGTCCGGGCGTTTTAACAAGCGCTGTGCATTGGCTGCCGTGCCCGAGCGCGTGACTTCTTGCAGCAACGTCGACATGACAAAAGCGTTGCGCGCTTCAAGCGTACGCATCGATTCGTCGAGCGCAGCAAGCTTGGGCTCAATCAGCACCTTGCCCTTGCTGTCAGTCAGTTTGGCAATGAGCGTTGGCGCAATGCGGTAGCCGCCATTGGCAAACACGCTGTAGGCCGTGGCCATCTGCATGGGCGTGACCGATCCCGCGCCCAAGGCCATGGTGAGAAACGCCGGGTGTTTGTCGGCTTCAAAGCCAAAACGGTGAATCCAGCCCTGCGCAAAGTCCGTGCCGATGGAGCGCAAAACGCGAATCGAAACCATGTTCTTGGACTTGGCCAGTGCTTGGTGCAAGGGCATTGGGCCGTCAAACTTGCCATCGTAGTTTTTGGGCTCCCATGGCTGACTGCCGGTCACCGAAGCATCAAAAAACAGCGGCGCGTCGTTCACCACCGTGAGCGGTGTGATGCCTTTCTCCAGCGCGGCCGAGTAGATGAAAGGCTTGAAGCTGGAACCGGGCTGCCGCCAGGCCTGCGTCACATGGTTGAACTTGTTCTTGCCAAAGTCAAAGCCACCCACCAAGGCGCGGATGGCGCCGCTGCGGGGGTCCAGCGCCACGATGGCGCCTTCAACTTCTGGCAGTTGCGTCAGCGACCATTCACCTTTGACATGACGCAGGGCGCGAACGATAGCGCCACGTCGGATCTCGATCTTGGGGCCCGCCTTGTTCGACAAACCTGAAGTGACTGGTTTGAGACCGTCGCCTGTGACGGTGATGAGGTCGCCGTTTTGCAACATGGCCACCACCTTGCGCGGTGATGCCTCAAGCACCACGGCTGCGCGCAAATCGTCGTTGTCGGGATGCTCTGAGAGGGCCTCGGCGACGCGCGAATCAATTTGGGACTTGTCGGCGGGCAAATCGACATAGGCCTCAGGCCCCCGATAAATTTGGCGCAGCTCAAAATCCATCAGACCCTTGCGCAAGGCCCGATAGGCCACCAACTGGTCACTGGCATTGACCGTCACGTAGGCATTCAGACCTCGCGTGTAGGTTTCGTCACCATACTGCGTGTGGATCAGTTGACGCGCGCTCTCGGCAACGTATTCGGCGTGCGTTGGCGTGTCGGACTGCGCCCGGTAACGCAGCACTTGTGCCATAGCCTCGTCGTGTTGCGCTTGAGTGATGAAGCCGTTCTCAAGCATGCGACCGACGATGTAGCGCTGGCGAAGCGTGGCGCGTTTGGGGTTGGCAATGGGGTTGTAAGCAGATGGTGCCTTGGGCAGGCCCGCCAACATGGCGGCCTCGGCCACCGTCACGTCGGCCAAGGGCTTGCCAAAGTACACCTGCGCGGCCGCAGCAAAACCACTGGCGCGTTGGCCCAGAAAAATCTGGTTCATGTACAGCTCAAGGATCTGGTCCTTGCTGAGCAAGCGTTCAATCTTCAAGGCCAGCAATATCTCGTAGATCTTGCGCGTGAAGGTCTTCTCGGTGGAGAGATAAAAGTTGCGTGCCACCTGCATGGTGATGGTTGAAGCGCCTTGACTGCGCGCGTCGCGCAGGTTCTCTAGGGCGGCCCGAGCCACGCCTTTGTAATCGACACCACCATGTTGGTAAAAGCGCGAATCCTCAGCCGCAAGAACGGCGTCTTTCATCAACTTGGGTACGCGGGCAATGGGGATCAGCTCCCGGCGCTCTTCGCCGAATTCACCCAAAAGCACGCCATCAGAGGAAAACACGCGAAGCGGCAGCTTTGGCCGGTAGTCGGCCAAGCTGCTGATGTCGGGCAGGTTCGGGTAGGCCACAGCGAGGGCCACACAAATCACAAGAAGCAAGCCCAGCAGCGAGGCCGCGGCAGCTGCAAAACACCAAACGAGAAGGCGCGCCAAAGTCACCCAGGCGCTTGGGCGTGCGGTGGCGTCCGCCCCGAACCGCGCCGATCGTTCTTGGTTCTCTGGGTCCGGTGGGCTCATGCTGTTCCAGCAATGCGAATGACGATTATAGGAAGGCGACCATTCCGTGATGCCAACCCGCACTGAAGTCATCAACCGGCTCAGCACTGTGGCGTGCTTGCACCAGACCCCAACACGTTCTGACGGCATTCGCGTGTTGTTTCACACGTTAACGAATGACAACGCGAAGAGCTGTTTTGCAGGCCATTTATCTTTGGTACTCAAGGGGTTTACTGCTAGCATTCAAGTAACTTCTTAATACGGCCCAGCGCCGCTGGGGTGATGGTCGAACAAGTTTGGAGTCAACCCAATTGAGTCTTCTGGACCTTCTGCGAGGCAAGAAACATGCGCCCATGATCGGCTTGGATATCAGCTCGTCTGGTGCCAAGCTTGTCGAATTGGGCCGTAACGCTGCTGGCGATTACATTCTTGAACGCATGGCTTCAGAGCCCTTTGAAAAGGGTTGGATCACTGATGGTCAAATAGAGAAGTTCGACGAAGTTGCCGACGCCGTTCGGCGCGCGGTTGCCAAGAGTGGCACCAAGACCAAAAACGTTGTGATGGCCATGCCTCAATCGGCGGTCATCACCAAAAAAATCATGCTGCCTGCGGGTTTGCGTGAGGAAGAGATGGAGCTTCAGGTCGAATCTGAAGCCAATCAGTACATCCCTTTTTCGCTTGATGAGGTGAGCCTTGACTTTTGCGTCGTAGGACCAAGCCTGACCTCGGCGGGCGACGTGGAAGTGCTGATTGCGGCTTCACGCAAGGACCGCGTGCAAGACCGCCAGGGCTTGGCAGAAGCGGCCGGGCTCAAGCCGGTTGTGCTGGACATCGAATCCCACGCCGCGCGTTTGGCGATGAGCCGTGTTGTAGCAACGTTGCCCAATGAAGGCCGCGACGCATTGGTCGCTCTCTTTGAGATTGGCGCCGACACAACCAGTCTGAAAGTGCTTCGGGACGACGAGATGCTCTACGACCGCGACCAAGCATTTGGCGGGGCGCAGTTAACGCAACTGATTTCTCGCCAATACGGCTTTTCGTTCGAAGAAGCCGAACAAAAAAAGCTTGCCGGCGACTTGCCCGAAGACTATGAAGTCGCCATCCTTGGCCCCTTCGTTGACAGCTTGTCGCAAGAAATTGGCCGCGCCTTGCAGTATTTCTTCACCAGCACGCCTCATCACAAAGTCCACTACGTGATGTTGGCCGGTGGCACAGCCACGTTGCTGGGGCTCAAAGATCGCGTCACCGAACTCACTGGCTTTGCGTCGATGGTGGTGAACCCTTTTGACAACATGAAGATCGGTTCTTCCGTTCGAGAAGCGCGCGTACAGCGAGAGGCGCCGGCTTACCTGACGGCATGTGGACTTGCCATGCGGAGGTTCGTGCAGTGATTCTCATCAATCTGCTGCCGCACCGCGAAGCCAAGCGTCAGCAACGCAAGCGTGCTTTTTTTGCAGGGCTGATGCTGTCGGCGCTGGTCGGTTTGGGCCTGGCGGGCATCTGGTACGTGGTACTGCAGCAGTTCACTGCGGCCCAGTCCACGCGCAACGGTGTATTGCGTTCCGAAATTGCGCGGCTTGATTCGCAAGTAAAAGACATTGCCAATTTGCGCTCGGAGATCGAAGCATTAAAAGCGCGGCAGCGGTCCGTTGAAGACTTGCAGACCGATCGAAATACACCTGTCTATCTGCTCGATGAAATGGCGCGCAATACGCCTGAAGGTGTCTACCTCACATCCATCAAACAGACCGGGCAGGTCGTGGCGGTAACGGGTGTTGCACAGACCAACGAACGCGTCTCTGAGTTCTTGCGCAATGCAGCCTACGGCTCCAATTGGCTTGAACGCCCGGAGTTGGTCGAAATCAAGGCGGCCAACCAAACCACTGCGGGACGTGACCAGCGCCGCTTGTTTGAATTTTCGCTGCGCGTCACGCTCAAACGGCCGCAGGCGGCCCCGGTGCCTGGTGCACCGGCGAGTGCTCCACCACTGCCCGCTAAACAGGCGACCTGAGGAAAGCCATGGCAGCGCAAACCTCATCATTCAATTTCGACGTCAACAGCGCTGTTGAGCGCGCCAGTTCGCAATTCCGCGGTCTCAACGCGAACGAACCGGGACAGTGGCCTGCGCTTCCGAAGGCCGCAGCTTGGTTTGGCGTGGGCTTGTTGGTACTTGTGTTGGGTTGGTTCTTGGTCGTTTCCACGGCAGCTGATGAATTGGAAGCCGAGCGGAACAAAGAGCCAGAGCTGAAACAGAACTACCGTACGAAGTTAGGGCAAGCGGTTAATTTGGGTGAATTGCGCAAGCAGAAACTGCAAGTGCAGGAATATGTGACTCAACTTGAAAAGCAACTCCCTGGCAAAGCGGAGATGGACGCTTTGTTGTCTGACATCAACAACGCTGGCGCAGGGCGGGGCCTGACCTTCGAATTGTTCCGCCCCGGTCAAATTGAGGTCAAAGACTATTACGCTGAATTACCCATTGCAATCAAAGTCTCTGGGCGGTATCACGACATTGGTGCATTTGCGGCCGATGTCTCCAACCTGTCACGCATCGTCACGCTGCAAAACATCAACATTGGGCAGCAGTCTTCCAAAGACAGCAATGGCGCATTGACCATGGAAGCCACGGCGCGCACTTACCGCTATCTGGATACCGCAGAGATCGCTGAACAACAACGAGTTGCGGCGGCGGCAAAAGCGGCCGCATCTGGAGCCAAGAAATGATGCGCACGGTCGCGTTCGCGCCGATCTTGGCGACCTTGACTTTGGTCGCCGCTTGTGGCGCTCAGCAAGAAGAGCTTCAGCAGTGGATGGAGCAGCAGCGGCGTGAGGTCAAGCCCAATGTTTCGCCTTTGCAGGCGCCGAAGAAATTTGACCCGCAGCCTTACAGTTCTGCCCAAGCCGTCGAGCCTTTCAGCTTGCAGAAATTAACCGTGGCTATCAAGCAAGAATCGAGACAACCCAATTCTTTGTTGGCGGGCGAGATTGATCGCAGAAAAGAGCCTTTGGAGTCTTTCCCATTGGACAGCATGCGCATGGTGGGCAGCCTTTCAAAATCCGGCGCGCCGTTTGCTTTGCTCAAGGTCGACAATTTGCTCTATCAAGTCAAGCTGGGTGACTACCTTGGGCAGAATTACGGGCGTATCACCAAGATCGCTGAAACCGAGATCGCTTTGCGCGAAATCGTTCAAGACGCTGCGGGCGAGTGGATCGAGCGCGCGGGCACTTTGCAGCTCCAAGAGAGGGCGCGATGAAGACCATCGAGGAGACATTCACCATGCGCAAATGGCGTGCGATTTTCACCGTATTCGCGGTGCTGGCCACCACTGCGATGACAGCGGGCACGGCTTCGGCACAAAACACCATTCAGTCAATCACGACAACACAACAGGGTGGATTGGAGGTTGTACGCATTGAACTCAGTGATGCTCTTTCAGCAGTGCCAACCGGTTTCACAACGCAATCGCCAGCGCGCATCGCCATTGATTTGCCCGGTGTTGGCAATGGCTTGGGCCGCAGCACGGTCGAGGTCAATCAGGGCAATTTGCGCACTGTGAGTGTGGCGCAAGCCGGTGAGCGCACGCGGTTGGTGCTGAACCTCAAACAAGCCTCTGGCTATCGCGCACAACTGCAAGGCAAGGCACTTGTGTTGTTGTTGGATGTCGCCGGACCAGCAGGCGGCACCGACGCAGCGCAGTTTGCGCCAGCCCAGAACGCGGTCGCCCAGGGTCTGCGTGATGTTGATTTTCGCCGCGGTGCCGATGGTGCTGGCCGAGTCATTGTGGGCTTGCCGAGCAATCAGGTAGGCGTTGATATTCGCCAGCAAGGGCAAACTTTGGTGGTGGAGTTTTTGCGATCAACTTTGCCAGACAGCCTGCGGCGACGCTTGGATGTCACTGATTTCGGAACGCCCGTGCAAACGGTGTCAACTTTCCAAAGTGGTGATCGCGTCCGCATGGTCGTTGAACCTCGAGGAAATTGGGAGCACAGTGCCTACCAAACTGATAACCAGTTTGTCCTCGAAGTACGACCTGTCAAACTTGATCCGAACAAACTCACGCAAGGCCTGGGTTTTCAAGGCGAGAAACTATCCCTGAATTTCCAGAACATTGAAGTGCGCGCTTTGCTGCAAGTCATTGCCGACTTCACCAATTTCAATGTAGTGACCAGCGACACCGTCACCGGAACTGTCACGCTGCGGTTGAAAGATGTACCTTGGGATCAAGCGCTCGACATCATCATGCAGAGCAAAGGCTTGGGTGTGCGCAAATCAGGCAACGTACTGTGGATCGCGCCAAAAGACGAATTGGCCGCCAAAGAGCAATTGGAATTGGAAGCGAAAAAGAAGATTGCGGAATTGGAGCCACTGCGCACGCAGTCCTTTCAGTTGAACTACACCAAGTCTGAGGAAATTGCCAAGGCCCTGACAGGGCAGGCACAGGGGCAAACCGGTGGAGCTTCGGCACAGGCAACCCGTTTGCTTTCTCCCCGCGGTAGCGTCATCTTCGAGACGCGCACAAATCAATTGTTTGTTTCTGACATTCCTTCCAAGCTGGAGGAGATCCAGGCGTTGATCGCAAAAATTGACATCCCCGTGCGACAGGTGTTGATCGAAGCCAGAATTGTCGAGGCAAGCGATAGTTTTGGTCGCTCGCTTGGTGTCAAGCTTGGGGGTTCCGACTTACGGGCTCAAACGGGCGGGGTGCCCGGCTATTCTCTGGGCGGTGGCAACAGTTTGACCGTGGGTGGCAATTACAACGCAATTGGTGGTCAGACCAATCAATTGGCGCGAGACCCATCGAACGCCAATGTGCTCCTTGCCAAGTATTACGACAACCAGTTTGTCAGTTTGCCGGCAAACACTTCTGCGCTGGGAGGGGCATCAGCGGCCACTTTTGCACTTTCTCTTTTCGGCGCTGCGACAAATCGGTTCTTGAACCTTGAATTGTCTGCGCTGGAAGCTGAAGGCAAAGGCAAGATCGTCTCGAGCCCGCGGGTTGTAACTGCAGATCAGGTCAAAGCATTGATCGAACAAGGTGAAGAGTTACCCTATCAAGCGGCTACGTCGAGCGGTGCCACACAAATTCAGTTCCGCAAGGCCAATTTGAAACTTGAAGTCACACCGCAAATCACGCCAGAAGGGAATGTGATTCTCGATGTTGACGTGAACAAAGACAGCGTTGGGCGAAGCACTGTAGCGGGCTTCGCTATCGATACCAAACATGTCAAGACTCAAGTGTTGGTGGAGAACGGTGGGACAGTTGTATTAGGCGGCATCTACACACAGACAGAGCGCAACGAGATCAATAAAGTGCCTTTGTTGGGTGACATACCGTACCTGGGTTATTTGTTCCAAAACCGCTCCCGCTCTACCAACAAGACGGAATTGCTGGTCTTTATCACTCCGAAGATCGTGACTGATCGTTCGGCCGCACGTTGACCACGGCGTTGAGGCTCCTGACCGCCCTGCCAAGGGAACATCAGCGATGAACTATTTGAAAACCTTCCTCTCATTGTTGGTTCTTTTGTCGCTCGCCGCGTGTGGCGGTGGTGGTGGAAGCGCGGGCACACCGCTGACCGGACCCAGTACCACCGTTGCAGTGGCCGACCTGGTTGTTGTCCTCAGTTCGGGCACCGTCATTGGCACGAGCAGCGGTACCGTGGTGGCAACCATCACGGCCGTGGACGCCAATCGAAATGCCGTTCCAGGCGCCGCCGTCACAGTCTCTGTAGACGCCAATGCAGTTGTCACCGTCTCTGCGTTAACTACCGACGCAAAGGGTGTCGTTGAGGCCACAGTGAGCACGGGCGCTGACAAATCATCGCGCACGATCACGGTCACCGCTCGGAGCGGAAATCTCTCGCGCAGTGTGCCTCTGCAGGTAACCAATCAAGTGGTCAGCAGGTTGCCTACCCTTGAAATTGCACTGAGCAGCACATCGATCAGCGCAGCAACACCGGCAAGTGTCACAGCGACCCTCAAAGATGCCAATGGTGCCCCGATAGCGGGACAAGTGATAGCGTTTGCGGTGACTCGTGCTTTGGGTGGCACCAACGTGCCCACTGCACTGACCGACGGACAAGGGCGGGCCGTTGTGGTCTTGGCTCCGGCCGGCCCCAACAGCGTCGGGGCCGACGAAGTGACCGCGTCCGCTACGGTTGCTGGCCTCGTGGTTCAGGCTACTAAAGGCTTTCAGGTTCAGGCCACGAACGTCACCATTGAATCGTTCACGTCGGCGATTGCCACCTTGTCTGCATACGGTCAAACCAATTTGACAATCACGACTTCTGGTGCCAGTGTGGGCTCTCCGGTGAAGATTGGTGTTACTTCGTCGTGCGTGGCAATCGGCAAAGCGGTCTTGTCACCCGATTCGTTCACAGCGACAAGCAACACGGTGACTTTGCAGTACCGCGACAACGGATGCGGTGCAATTCAAGTCACCGACCAACTTCAGGCGACAATCGTTGGCACCGCATCGTCAAAGTCGCTCAATTTGCCGCTCAGCGCGCCTTCAGTCTCTAGTGTGGGTTTCATACAAGCCTCGCCAGAGACCATCTTCCTGAAGGGTTCTGGTTACGTTGAAGTCTCTAATGTGACCTTTGAGGTGCGTGACGCCGCTGGCAATCCACTGCCCAATCGCAGTGTCATTGCACGTTTGCTGACATTGACCGGTGGCGTGACGATGGACGGCGGAACGGCTGACGTCATCAGAACTTCTGACGCGCTTGGTCGCATCACTGTGCGCGTCAATGCGGGTACCCAGCCAACGCCTGTTCGTATCTCGGCCACGTTGGCAGGAACCAGCATTTCAACCGTGTCTAGCAACCTCAGTGTGGCGGTGGGTTTGCCTTCGCAATTGAATTTCTCGTTGTCGCAAGGCACGTTGAATATCGAGGGTTTCAATATTGATGGAACGACCAATACCTATCAGATCATTGCGGCCGACAGAAATGGCAATCCTGTGCCTGTCGGGACATCGATCAACTTCGTCGCGGAAGGCGGGCAGATTGAGCCGATCAAGCAGACGCTGTCGGTTGCAGGTATTGCGCGCACAACTGCGAACTTTGTCTCAGCAGAGCCTCGACCGGTGGACGGTCGCGTGACCATCACCAGTTACGCCCTGGGCGAAGAGTCATTCTTGGATCTCAATGGCAACAACGTCAGAGATGAGGGAGAACCATTTCAAGATTTGGGGAATATTTTCAAAGACCGCCTCTTTGACGGCGTGTTTGACCCGACGGTGGATGAATACATTCCTTTGGCAGTCAACAACTCTGTCGCTTGTGTTGTGCCTTCGCATCCACTGCTTGCGCTGGACCCCAGCATTCCATCAATGCCAGGCACATGCGATGGCGTGTGGAGTGGCGCGGGGCAGGTTTATGTGCGTCGAGCGACTGAAACAGTTCTCTCAACTTCTGGCGCGCGTCCGCTCTGGGCGGATACATCGAGGTTGAGTGCAACCTGTCAAAAGATCACCATGCAAGTGGGTTCTGCGACCACTAATTTCGCTTCGTTCACAAGAGTGGCCGGTGATGTCTATTACGGATCCACAGGCGGCGTGCTGAGTTTGTTGGCGGGCGACGCGAACCCCGGACGCCCCAATTCGACTGGGTTGTTCGACCCAGCCAATGGTTTCCCGTATCCGCGGCTGAATCCTATGGCCGCGGGAACGGTGCTGTCCGTGACAACGCCGACAAAAGGATTCACAGTGAGTGTGGGGGGTGGCTCACCAATCCCAAGCACCACGGAAGTATCAAGAGTCTCCATTGGCTATGAATTTACCGATCCGTTGGTCGACGCTGGGACGGTCTTCATCACCTTTACCTCTCCCAAAGGTACAGGGACCACGGTGACCGTGACGGTGCAGCGCAATTCACCGAAACCCTCCTCCTGCCCTTGAGTTTCTCTTTGGTTGGAATGCCCGGCAGTGGAAAGTCCACGGTTGGGCGGCAGCTTGCCAGGCACCTGGGGTTGAGATTCGTTGACAGCGATATCGAGATCGAAGCGCGTCTCGGCGTGCCGATCCGGGAGTGGTTCGCTCGGCACGGCGAAGAAGGCTTCCGTGATGTCGAGCAAGACGTGATCGACGAGGTAACAACCCGTGCTGACACCGTCATCGCCACCGGTGGTGGATCGGTTCTGCGACCATCCAACCGCGACGCCTTGCATGCGCGTACCCACGTCTTTTATCTTCGCACCTCGCCAGACGAGTTGTTCCGACGTTTGCGCCACGACGTGCATCGACCGCTGTTGCAGGTTGAAGACCCGATGGCGCGTCTGCGTGAACTGTTCCGGGAGCGTGATCCGCTTTATCGCCGCGTCGCGCACTACGTGGTGGAAGGCGCGCGGCCATCGATGCAGGCCCTGCTTGGCATGGTGTTGTCGCAGATGGAGTTGGCTGGGTTGGTCGAGCCAGGACGAACC
>JAYVRO010000363.1:0-17121 GCA_043776165.1 Rubrivivax sp.
CCGGTTTCGACCAACAAGGCTTCGTCAGGCGAGGTGCCAGCACAGGATTTGATGGGGTGAACGTGCAGCGCGTTCACCGTGCATTGAATGTCGCTCACGATGTGCCTCCTTGGGAATGAGGTCTCGATTGTTCAACAGTGTGCGAACGCACCCCGCTACCTACAATCGCGCGATGCAAACTTTCGACATCGCCGTGCACGGCAGCGGGGCCGTGGGCTTGGCCGCCGCGCTGGCTTTGGCGCGACTGGGTTTGCGCGTGGCCTTGCATGCCGATGGTTTTGAGTCCACGCGCAGTGACGTGCGTCTTCATCATCCCGAAGACCTGCGTGCCTATGCCTTGAACGAGCGCTCGGTGTCCTTGCTGCAATCGTTCAAGGTGTGGGATGCCCTGGCCGGAGCCGCCAAAACGCCTGTGCTTGACATGCGCATCGAAGGCGACGCTTCTGGCGCAGCGCTTCACTTTTCAGCCTGGCAACAGCGTGTAGCGCAACTCGCCTGGATTGTTGACGCCGCCGCCTTGGAGGCCGCATTGCGCGACGCCGTGCGCTTCGCACCCCACATCACGCCACTGGCGCGCAACGAGCCCAGCAGCGCCGTCTTGCAAGTGTTTGCAGACGGCAAAGACTCCGCCGCTCGCACCGCGCTGGGCGTGGCCATGGTGCAGCACCGTTATGGCCAGCGCGCAGTGGCCGCGCGTTTGGTGGCAGACCAGCCGCACCTGGGCTTGGCACGCCAGTGGTTCAAGAGCCCCGATGTCTTGGCCTTGTTACCTTTTGACATGACGCGACCAGGCCACGGTTATGGCCTGGTGTGGTCCCTGCCTGATGAGCGTGCCGCCGCCCTGATGGCGGCCCCTGTTGCCGAATTTGAAGCCGCCTTGATGAGCGCAACAGGGGGCGCTGCAGGTGCTTTGCAACTGGCCAGCGCCCGGGCCGATTGGCCCCTGAGTTGTGGCCGTGCAGCGCAGGTGTGTGGCGCGGGTTGGCTGCTCGTCGGTGACGCCGCGCACGTGGTCCACCCGCTGGCCGGCCAGGGCTTGAACATGGGTCTGGCCGACGTGGCCGAGCTCACCAAGGTCATTCAAGAGCGCGAACCCTGGCGCGGCCTGGGCGATGAAAAATTGCTGCGTCGTTATGCCCGCCAACGTGAATGGTCAACACAGGCCATGGTGGGGCTCACCGATGGTTTGTTGCAACTTTTTGCTCACGACAGCACGACGGTGCGCAGCTTGCGCAACCAGGGCTTGAGCTGGGTGAATCGGCTCGGGTCACTCAAGCGCACACTGGCCGAACGCGCCTTTAACAGTTGATGGCGCCATCACACTGACTTTCCACATTGTTTAATTACAGGCACGTTCTTCATGCACACATTCGCAACCTTCAAGACCGCTACCTGGGCGACCCTGGGCTGTGCTTTGTTCAGTGGTTTGTTCCTCTTTGCCGCTTGTGCGCCCCAAGCCGATGCGGCCGGTGGCACGCCGGTGGTCAAGGCCAGCACCACGGTCGACGCGGCGATCCGCAAAAACCTGGCCGAGCGCATCCCCAAGCTGCCCAAGATCGACGAGATCACCAAGTCGCCCATTGATGGCCTGTACGAAGTACGCTTTGGCGGCACCGAGATCATCTACAGCGACGCCCAGGGTCACTTTTTGGTGCAAGGCTCGATGACCGAGACCAAGACCATGAAAGACCTCACCGAAGAGCGCATCGACAAGCTCACGGCCGTGGCCTTTTCTGCCCTGCCTTTGAAGGATGCGATGCCCATCGTGCAGGGCAACGGCAAACGCAAGATGGCCGTGTTTGTCGACCCCAACTGCGGCTACTGCAAGCGCTTTGAGCGTGACATGCTGGCCGTCAAGGACGTCACGATTTACACCTTCTTGATGCCCATCCTCGGGCCCGATTCGGCCAGCAAGTCGCGTGACATTTGGTGCTCGGCCAACCCGGGCAAAGTCTGGCGCGAATGGATGATCGACAACCTGCCGCCTGCGGCGGCCGACCCTGGCACTGCCAAGTGCGACATTGAAGCGCTGCAGCGCAACGTGGCGTTTGGACAGAAGTACCGCATCAATGGCACGCCCGGCCTGGTCTTTGAGAGCGGCGCGCGCAAGAGCGGCGCTTTGCCGGCCAGCGTGGTTGAAGAACTGCTGGCCGCCACCAAGGGTTGATGTTCAGTTTGGCGCCCCCGGCAAGACCGGCGCGCCACGCCAGCGGCGTGTTGCTTGCTTTGGCCGTTGCGGTGCTCTTGGCGCATCTGTGGCTGGCCAGTGCGGTGCTCGAAGAAACACTGGGTTGGGGCAGCGGCGACGCCAGTAGCTTGCGGCGCATGGAGGTGAGTTTTGTGCGCGAGTTGGCGCAAGCCGCGCCACCCGCCGTGGTGGCCGCAACGCCGCCGCCCGCGCGCACGACACTGGCCGCAGCAGCGCCCGCATCGGCGCCTGCTCTAGCGCCTGCTGTAGCGCCTGCTGTAGCGCTACAAGCGCCCCCAGCGTCCGAACCCCGCCCCCCACCGCTGGCTGAACCTTCGCCTGAGACGCCCCCCACGTTGGTGGCCGCTGTGGCCCCCGAGCCCACGCCCGAACCCATCACGCCCTCTGCCGTCGTCGAGACGGCCAGCCCCGCGTCAACCATTGACATGACACGAGCGGGGGCAACCAGCAACGCGGCAGTCGGCACCATCAACCCCGAAGCCGCCGCCGCCTTCGAGTGGCCTCCGTCCACGCGTCTGAGCTACAACCTCACCGGCCATTACCGCGGCCCTGTGCAGGGCTCCGCCACGGTGGAGTGGGTGAAGGTGGGCAATCGTTATCAAGTACACCTGGAAGTGAGCGCAGGCGGGCTCTTTTCGCGGCGCATGTCCAGCGACGGCGACACCACCCCACAAGGACTTCGCCCACGCCGTTTTGAGCAAATCACCAAGATGATTTTTGGCGCGCCGCGCGTGTTGGCCGTGGCCTTTGATGAGCAGCAGGTGCGCTTGGCCAACGGCAGTGTCGTGCCCTTGCCCGCAGGGGTGCAAGATACCGCGAGTCAGTTTGTGCAGATGACTTGGATGTTCACCTTGAAGCCCGAATTGTTGACGGTGGGTCGCACCGTGGATATCCCTTTGGCGCTGCCCAACCGCGTGGAAACCTGGACCTACGAAGTGCTGGCGCGCGAGGACCTGCGCACGCCCGTCGGCGTGGTGCCAACGCTGCACGTCAAGCCCCGACGCGAAGCGCGCACGGGCAGTGACTTGACGGCAGAAACCTGGGTCGCGCCGTCACTGCAATACCTGCCCGTGCGCATCGTCATTCGGCAAGACGCCGAGACTTTTGTTGACTTGCTGCTCAAGCAGTTGCCCCAGCAAGCGGCCACGCGTTGAGTGACCTTGCCAATTGCACCCATGATTCACTTGACTCTATTTTTCACCTAGAACTCTCTGGAGAACCCCCATGACCGAAGCCCTTGTTTTGACCCAAGTGACAGGTGACGGCGAACGCCGCACCGGCCTCATCACGCTCAACCGTCCCAAGCAGCTCAATGCCCTGAACGATGCGCTGATGGACGAGCTGGGTGCCGCGTTGCAAGCCTTTGATGACGATGCGGGCATTGGCTGCATCGTGCTCACCGGCAATGAAAAAGCCTTCGCTGCGGGCGCTGACATTTCAGCCATGGCCAAGTACAGCTACATGGATGTCTACAAGCGCAATTTCATTACACGCAACTGGGAAACCATCCGCCAAATTCGCAAACCCGTGATCGGCGCTGTGGCCGGTTTTGCCCTGGGCGGTGGCTGTGAGCTGGCCATGATGTGCGACTTCATCATCGCCGCCGACAACGCCAAATTTGGCCAGCCAGAAATCAAGATCGGCATCATCCCTGGCGCGGGTGGCACGCAGCGTTTGCCGCGCGCCGTGGGCAAGGCCAAGGCCATGGAGATGGCACTCACGGGCCGTTTGATGGACGCCGCCGAGGCCGAACGCGCAGGCCTGGTTTCCCGCGTCGTCTCACTTGAAAAGCTAATGCCCGAAGTGCTGGCAGCGGCCGAGCTGATTTGCGCGCTCAGTGGCCCCAGCGTGATGATGGCCAAAGACTGCGTGAACCAGGCCTTTGAGAGCGGCCTGGATGACGGTGTGGACTACGAGCGCCGCGTCTTTCATTCGCTCTTTGGCACCGAAGATCAAAAAGAAGGCATGGCGGCGTTTTTGGAAAAACGCAAGCCAAGTTTCGTTCAACGCTGACAGGCACTGGGGCACGGCGCCGGGGCACGGTGCTGCGCGCTTTGTTCAGCGCGCCGCCTTGCCGCGCTGCCAGGCGTCGAGCTTGCTGCGTGCGCCGTTGTGTGCGGGGTCCATCGCAGCGTCATGGCCTTCATGTTTGCAGGTCAGTTCGATGACGTAGCCATTCGGGTCGCGAAAGTAGATTGAGTCAATGAAGCCATGGTCAGAAATGCCCCGTGTTTCGACAGCGCTGGCGCGACCCTTGGCGAACATCGTGTCGAGCGTTTGGCGATCCACTTCCAGCGCAATGTGCAAGTCAAAGTCGTGCTGCGGCTTGAACTCGAAGGCCATGTCGGGGGCTTCAAAAAACGCCAGATAGGAACCATCGCCCAGCCGGTAAAAAGTGTGCACCGCTTCGGTCTTGCGCCCGCTCTTGGTCTCGCCGATTTCCAGCGTGCTTGCCAGCGGCAGGCCGAGAAAGTCTTCATAAAAACGCCGCGTTTCTTCGGAATCGCGGCAGCGATAGGCGTTGTGGTGCAGACCTTTGATCACGCTGCACTCCTGTTTGTCGAGCGCTTCACACCGTCGCCAGCTGCCCTTTGGGCAATTGCGCGGCAAAGCCATTGATGGCGGCGTAGACCTTGTCCCAGGTTGATCGCTGCTTCATGCGGCCGAGCCAAGCCTTGACGTTGGGGTAGGCCGCCAGGTCCGAGCCAATCACCTCGGCCAGGTGCACAAACGACGCACCGTAATAGTCGGCGATGGTGATCTGATCGCCACACAGATAGGCCTTTTTGCTGCCCAGCAGGTTTTGGTCCAGCACGGTCAACCAGCGCTTGGCACGCTCTTGGCCCCATGCCACGGTAGCGCGCTGCGCTTCGTCGCTGGGTCGCTTGTGACCGGGGAAGATCTGCACGTAAACCGTGCCGTAAGCCAGGTCACGGCACAACTGGGTGTTGATCCAATCCATCATCTCGTTCACCCGTGCGCGCTGGCGCAGATCCTTGGGGTAGGCCGGTGAGTCGATCTTGTCTGCCAAGTATTTCAGGATGGCAGAACTCTCGGTGAGCCTGAAGTCGCCTTCTTCCAGCACGGGCACGAGTTGGCTTGGATTGACCGTGCTGAAAGCTTCGCCTTGGTGCTCACCGGTGAAGAGGTCAACGACTTGCAGTTGCACCGCCATGGCGTTGTCCTCGATGAACATCACCACGGGGCGGCTGACAGTGGATGCGGGATGGTGGTACAGCTTCATGTGGGGGCTCCTCGCGCCAACATGGCGCAGTGTGACGCGATGATGCACCCGTTGGCGTGTGAGTCCAAACCTTAGAACGAGTACTGCGCGTTGACGTAGAAGAAGCGGCCGCGTGGGTCGGTGTAGGTCGGGTCAAAGGAGGCCAGGAAGTAATAGGCTTGATTCGAAAATGGCGGGCTGGTGTTGAGCACATTCAGCACGCCACCACGAACGCGAAGCGCCTTGCTGACCTGATAAGTCGCGGTCAGGTCCCACAACGAATATTCCTTCACCCTGTTGTCGGCGATGCGCGCGCCGGTGTCGAGGTTGATGGCCGTGTTTTGATCGGTGTAGCCAGCGTAGTAGGTGTTGGACAGCGTCAGCCCCAACGGTCCGCGGTCGTAGTCCAGCGACAACTTGTGGCGCCAGCGTTGCACCACACCATCGTTGACAAACTTGCCCAGGTTGCTAATGAAAGGGTCACCCGGTGCAGTTTGCTTTTTCGAGGTCATGACATAGGTCCCTGCCAACTTGGCGGCAAAACTGCCCATCTCCGACTTGGCGCCGCGCCATTCGACGCTGAGGTCCACACCCTCGGTGCGCTGCTGGCCCTGGTTGCGCTTTTGCAAGAGGATGTTGGTGATGACGCTGCCACTGTCGCGCGTGATCAAGCTGGCGTACTTGGTGGGGTTGGACAGGATCACCTCTTCCCCGATGTCGCTGATCACGTCCTTCTTCAAGATGTTCCAGTAGTCAACGGTGACGTTCACCTGCTTGGACACGTCAAACGCGGTGCCCAGGCTGAACTGTCGGCTGCGCTCGGGCTTGAGGTCGGGGTTGCTGCGACGCTCAACCGGCCACTGATCGGCACAGAACGCGAGGTCGCCCTTTTCGATGGCGCACAACACGGGGTCGGGCAGCACGCTGCTGGCGCTGCCAAAGATGACAGGTCGGCGCAACTCGCTGAAGCTCGGCGCGCGAAACCCGGTGCCGTAGGACGAACGAAACACCAGGTTCTTTTCAGGCGCCCAACGCAGGGCGACCTTGGGGTTGGTGGTGGTCCCGGCATCGGAGTAGCGGTCGTGGCGCAAGGCGAACTGGGCCTCGAGCTGTTTGCTGAACGGCGCGACCACTTCGGCAAACACCGCGCTCACATTGCGTGAGTCCGAGGTTGCCTTGGGCGGGCTGCCACCGCTGGCGCTGCGGTCACCCGCAATGTTGTTGCTGATGAGCAGCGCTGACGGCGTGAAGTCTGCTTTCTCACGGCGTGTTTCGGCGCCCAGGGCCAAGCCGATGTCACCGCCAGCCAATCGGCCCACCGAGGTGGAGGCCTTGATATCCACTGAGTCCATCGTGCCGCTGGACTTGCGCGCTTCGTCACTGACCTTGGCCGCTGCCCAAATCGCCTGGCCAGCCACGCCCGACGGCCCAAAAGGATTGATGGCGCCGCTCTTGATGCCATCGGCCACGCTGCGATAGAGAAAGTAGCCGTCGATGTATTTGTCGGTGACTTTGTTGACGCTGTGATTGATGGCTGCGTCGTAGTCCCAGCCACCCAGCGTGCCGGTCATGCCCAGCACCAGGCGAGTTGCATCGCTGGTGACCTCGTTGGTGCGGTTGCCGCCTTCCTTGGCGCGCAACCGCAGGCCCGTGATGGGGCCGGTGATGCCCGCCGCAACGAACTGCGGTACGACAGAGGCGTTGATGCGGTCGTCCACGCCGCCCGTGTTGCGCAAGCGCAGTGGCACAGGTGAAAGTACATAGTCGGTGGTCGTGGTGCTCTTGAGCACTTCGGCAAACGCGGCGTGATCTGGCGCCAACTGCAACACGCCACGCCCGAGCAAGCCGATCCTTTGCGACTCCGGATAAATCTCGGTGTCGGCCATGTAGTTGTACGTACAACCGTTGCGACCACCTGGTCCGGTGGGTGCATAAACGCTGGCGGGCCCGTTGCAGGTGGGGCGCGAGAAGTTGATGCGATTGCTGGTGAAGCCATAACCACCGGCAGTGTTCAGGGCATTGCGCTGCGCAGTGCTGATGTCGAGGTTGGCAGGGTAAGGAAAGCTCGACAACAAGTTGCCCAGCGTGTTGGGGATGTCGTTCTTGGCAATGAAGTCACGCTGGGTTGAACGCAGGCCATCGAGGTTCTGAAAATCAAGAACACCGAAGACGTTGAAGCGGTCGCGCGCCAGATCGCCAAAGCCGCCCGACAACGACACGGCCTTCTTGCCAGCGCCGCCTTGTTGCGAGTCGCCGTAGTAGATCGAGATGTCGCCGCCGCGGTAATCCTTGCGCGTGATGAAGTTGATCACGCCGCCGATGGCGTCGGTGCCGTAGACCGCGCTGGCGCCGTCCTTGAGCACTTCGACCCGTTGAATGGCTGCCGCCGGAATGTTGTTCAGATCGACGCCGGACGAGTCACCCGGAGAGGCGAAGTTGGCCAGCCGCCTGCCATTGAGCAAGACCAAGGTCGAACTGGTGCCGATGCCACGAAGGTTGGCAGAGTTGAAACCGCGCTGCCCCGATGTGCCGTCGCTGATGCTGGCGCCGTCGGACAAGCCATTGTTGTTGGCGCTGATCTTGCTGAGCAATTCGGCTGCCGTCGTCACGCCGATCTTGTCGATTTCTTCGCGACGAAGGATTTGCACAGGCAAGGCGGTTTCGCCGTCAATGCGCTTGATCGACGAGCCCGTGATCTCGATGCGTTGGTCTTGCGCAAAGGCTGTGCCAATTATCAGCATGAGTGCGGCGGCGGCAATCGGCCGCAGACGATGAAGGCGGGGCGCGCGTCGCGCTGAGCTCGAAGACATGGTCATGACGAGAGTCCTTGGCAGGAGTGATTTGCAATGCACGATAGGCAAGGCATCGCGCCTTGCCTACAGGGTTTGGCGGGCCAGTCGCGTGTCCGCAAGTCGGCGTCGCAATTCACCAAATTGGCTGCAACTAACGTGGCGCCGAAGGTGACAAGATCACTGCCATGCACTGGATGACGCCACTTCAAACGCTGTTTCGCACTCTGGTCGTGGCCTGCGTGTTTTCGCTCTTGGGCTCGTGGGCGTGCAACGCGAACATGGCCGGCGCGGTGGTGTCCATCGGCGGTGCACTGCGTGACGACAACCACGAGGTCTGGAGCCGCGTCGTGCAATTGGCCGGCGGCAAGGGCGCGCGTTTTGTGGTCCTGGCCACGGCCTCTGATGACCCCGATCGCTCCGCCGCAGCCATCATTCGTTTGCTTGAAGCCCATGGCGCCCTGGCCGAGCATGTGCGCGTGGCACCACGCATTGAGGGCCTGGACGTGGCGGCTGCGGTGCGCCAGCCGCGATGGCTCGCGATGGTGGCTGCTGCCAACGGTGTGTACTTCGCCGGTGGTGATCAATCGCGCCTGGTGGACACACTGGCGCCTGGCGGGTTTCGGTCACCCTTGTTGAACGCCATTTGGGACTTGCATCGCCGTGGCGGCGTGGTCGCGGGCAGCAGCGCCGGCGCGGCAGTCATGAGTGAAGTCATGTTCAGCGGTGGCGACCCTTTGGCCGTGATGAAGGGCAGCGCAGGGGTGGTGCATCGCAACGGCCTGGGCTTTGTCCGCACTGGCGTTTTGGTCGATCAGCATTTCCTCAAACGCGGTCGCATCGGGCGTTTGCTGCCCACCCTGATGAGGCAACAGATTGCGTTGGGTCTGGGCATTGAGGAGGACAGCGCTGCCGTCATCCGCGGCGACGAGGTCGAGGTGATCGGCAGCCGCGGCGCGCTGTTTGTCGACATGAGCGATGTACAGATGGACCCTCAATTCGCCGAGTTCAACGTGCAGTCAGCACGTTTGAGTTTCCTTGCAAGAGGCGACCGCTTGAACTTGGCCACACGCGTTGTGTCGTCTGCCAGATCGCAAGCAATGGGGAGGTCAACCACCCAAGCCCCGGCCTATTTTCTTGACATTCTGGGCGACAACAACATCGTGCACGCCATGGAGAACGTATTTGTTGGCAGGGGAGGTGAGTGTCGGGGGCTGGCCTTTGCCATCAAGCCCGCGGCCCATGGCGCATTGGCCGATCTGGGCTTCGAGTGGCGTTTGTACAAAAGCGCCGACACCGTCGGCTGGTCGGGCGCGGGAACCAACACGGTGCTCAACGTTCGACTGGACATCGTACCCATTCGTGTCGTGCCTGCAAGGGTCTCAGTGAGCGACTAACGCCCGGCTCGGCAGGCGAACGATTTCCTTTGATGGACACTTGAATTGCTCGGCCGTCCCACCTTCAACGACATGGATCCAACGCAAAACGCAAGCCTGACGCAGCGTCATGCATTCTTGCTGTTGCCGCGTTTTTCGATGTTGGCGCTGTCCGGTGCCGTTGACGCCTTGGCCGCTGCCAACGAGGTCTTGGGCCGAGCCGTCTACAGCATGCACATGCTGTCATTGAGTGGCGACGCGGTTGCGGCCGCCAGCGGCACATTGATCGCCCCGAGCGGTGGCTTGCTTCAAGCCCCAGCGCTGCACGCCGTGCACGTCGTCAGCGACTCGCCGGTGCCTGATGCCGACCGAGACGGCCATCGCCAAGCCTTGCACCCGTGGTTGCAACAACGCGCCGCCGAGGGTGCCTTGGTGGGGGGCATCGGCACGGGCAGTGCTGTGCTGGCCCAAGCCGGCTTGCTCGATGGCTACCGGGCAACTTTGCATTACCCGCTGGTTGCGCAACTGGCGCAGGCGCACAGCCACGTCGTGCTGTCTTCCAACGTCTATGAAATCGACCGCCAACGCATCACGTGCGCGGGCTCTTCGGCCAGTCTGGACATGATGATCGCGTGGCTCGGTTCACGCCATGGCGACACTTTGGTGCAAGCCCTCATCGCGCATTTCGGCCTTGAACGACTGCGTACGCATAACGAGCGTCAGCGCTCACCACTGGCCGCTCGCCTTGGCGCCAGCAACAGCAAGCTGACTGAAGCGGTGGCCCTGATGGAAGCCAACCTGGGCGAGCCGCTGCCCACCGAAGACATCGCGCAACTGGTGGGTGTGTCGCGCAGACAGTTGGAGCGCTTGTTCAAGCAGCATCTTGACGATTTGCCCAGTCGCTATTACGGCGAACTGCGGCTGTCCCGTGCGCAGAGGCTCTTGCAGCAAACCAGCCAATCGATCTTGCAAGTTGCGCTGGCTTGCGGTTTTGCTTCGGGCTCTCATTTCAGCAATGCTTACCGCGCGCGTTTTGGCCGCACCCCACGCGACGAACGCAGCCAACGCGCCGCAGCGTGGCGCGGGGCAGCGCCAGCAGCAGCAACAGCACCCCAAGAGGAGAACATGCAATGAATCCAGAGGACTGGGTTTTTCGTGGCGCCACGCCGCAAGACTTGGCCGCATTCGAGCGCATGGCCGCTTCCAGCGCCATTGGCATCACAACGTTGCCGGCCAACCGGGCGGCCTTGCTTGACAGGCTCGAGCGCAGTGCACAGGCGTTCGCTTCGACTGATGACGCCAGCGGCGAAGAGATCTATCTCTTCGTGCTGGAAGACCTGCAGGCCCAACGCATCGTCGGCACCAGCGGCATCAGCGCAAGTGCTGGTTTTGCCGACCGCTTCTACACCTACCGCAATGAGATGGTGGTGCACGCGAGCAATGCCTTGGCGGTGAGCAATCGTATCCACACGCTGCACCTGTGCCACGACCTCACGGGGCACACCTTGCTGACCTCGTTCTACCTGGAACCTGCCTATGAAAAAACGCTCGCCCCGCAACTGCTGTCGCGTGCCAGGTTGCTCTTCATCAGCGAGTTCGCCCAGCGGTTTTCAGATCGCATCGCCTCCGAGAGCCCGGGGCTCGCAGATGACACTGGTCGTTGCCCTTTTTGGGACGCTGTCGGGCGGCGGTTCTTCGGCATGGACTACCCGGCAGCCGAGCAGCTGGCGGGCGGGCGCAACAAGGCCTTCATCGCTGAATTGATGCCGCACTCGCCCATTTACGTGCCCTTGTTGCCCGAAGCGGCGCAATGGGCCATTGGTCAACTGCACCCGGTGGCTGAATTGCCATTTTCGATCCTGCTCGACGAAGGCTTCGACAGCGAAACCTATGTCGATATTTTCGACGGCGGCCCCACTGTGGACGGGCGTGTGTCCATGCTCAAGACGGTGCAACGGGCGAAGCGAACCACCGCAGGGCGCGCCCAGCATGTCCAAGCAGCTGGCACTTGGCACTTGGTGTCGAACACCCAGCGTGGCGGCTTTCGCGCCATGTTGCAAGCCTCGACAAACACCGACGAAGGCACAGCGCTGAGTGAAGCCGCCTTGCAAGGTTTGCAGGTCATGGCGGGGGACGCCGTTCGCGTTGCCGCGCTGGATCTGCCCGTCAAGGACATGTCATGAACAACGCCACGACAAAACACACCGTGCGCCTGGCCTCCAGCGCCGATCTCCCGGCGCTGTGCGAGCTGTTCGCATCGCAGGTCACTTTGGGCGATGGGCCATCGTCGCGCGTGCTGGTGGCCACCGATGCCCGTGGCCAGTTGCTTGCTGGCCTGTGTTTGCAAGGCGGTGTCGGCATGGCTGCACCGCGCCATTGGCTGCGCTTGGGCTTGGTCGTGCACGCGGCTGCTGAACTCAAGCTCTACAGTCAACAAACGACTTTGCTTCTCGGCAACGATTTGACCGGTGCGGCCGAGATCACGGCCTGGGGGTGTTGGGGCGGCAGCTCGCATGAACTACAAGGCCGCGAAGCCTTGGTCGATGTGGTGCAAGGAGCTCAGCGCGTGGTGCGCTCAGAGCCTGAGTACTTCGGCAACAGACTCATCGTGCAACTGCCCGGCCTTCGCGATGAGAACGGAGCCTCGCCGTTTTGGCAGGGCCTGGGCCGACACTTTTATCGCGGTGATCCTGTGCAAGCGGCCGCTCACCATGGCGCAGCCTGGCGAAGCCATGTCGCGGCCTTGTTGCCCCGAAATCTCGTCTACGCCTCCTTCCTGCCGCCCGCCGCGCAAGCCGCCATCGGGCGAGCCGACCCGGCGTATTCGGCGCAACGCCAAGCGCTCGAAAGTGCCGGGTTGCGGTGGCGCCAGCACGTCGCCATCGACGACGCAGGGCCGACCCTGGAATGGTCGATTGACGACTGAAGCGACATTCCCTTGCCAATCTCCGACACGGCCACCGAAACCCCCTTCCTGGTAGGTCGGTCTGACTGATACAACCGCGCTCCCGTGCCAAAACCGATGGAGCCCCTCATGAACTTGCGCCGAGTTTTCTGTTCTGCCGCTGTCTCTGTGTTGCTGACAGCGAGTGCCTTTGCGCAGAGCCCGGGCAAGATGCGCGTAGGCGTGGAAGGCAACTACCCGCCGTTTTCAAAAATGGGTGCGGACGGCAAGCTCGCCGGTTTTGACATCGACATTGCCTTGGCGGTATGCGCCCACATGAAGGTCGAATGCACACTCGTGCAGCAAGAGTGGGACGGCATGATGCCGGCGCTGAACGCCAAGAAGTTCGACATCATCGTGGCGTCGATGACCATCACCGACGATCGCAAAAAAGCCGCCGACTTCAGCGACCCTTACTACGACGTCCCATCACGCTGGGTGGCCAAGGCCGGGGCCTTCAAGGATCACTCGCCGGCAGCATTCAGGGGCAAAAAGATCATCGTGCTGCGCAACAGCCCGCGTGCCAAACATGTGGCCGAGATGTACAAGGACAGCGAGGTCTTGCTCGTCAACAAGGAGACCGATATCTATCTGGAACTGGGCGCAGGGCGCGGTGACATTGGGTTTGGCTCCTCGGTGGTTTCCAGTGAAGCGTTTCTGAAGAAGCCAGAAGGCAAAGGCTTTGCGCAGGTCGGCACCACGGTGAAGCTGGACGCGGGCGGCGGCGGCGTTGGCATTGCCATGCGCAAGGGCGAGAACGAACTGCGCGAAAGAGTCAACGCAGCCCTCAAAACCATTCGCGCGAGCGGGCAGTACAAGAAGCTGGCCGACCAGTACTTCGATTTCGACGTCAGCGGCAGCTGAACCTGGGCCTGGCGCCATGCTGCACGGTTACTTGCCGGCCATTTTTCAAGGGCTGCTGTCGAGCTTGGCTGTGGCGGTGGTGTCGTTGGCCGTGGCCTGCATCTTCGGGCTGGCAGGGGCCGTCGCCAAGTTGTACGGCCCCAAAGCCGTGCGCATCGGCGCCGAGGTCTACACCACGCTCATTCGCGGTTTGCCCGAGTTGGTGTTGATGCTGTTCATTTTTTACGGCGGGCAGATCCTGCTCAACAAGCTGGCCGACTTGCAGGGCTGGGGCTACGTCGACGTGCCGCCCTTTGCTGCCGGCACCTTGACCATCGGTTTTGTCTTCGGCGCCTATCTGACCGAGACCTTTCGCGGGGCCATCCTTGCCATCCCCAAAGGGCAGGCCGAAGCCGCCTTGGCCTTCGGGTTCACAAAACGCCGGGTCATTCAGCGCATCGTGTTGCCGCAGATGGTTCGGCACGCCATTCCGGGGTTCTCCAACAACTGGCTGGTGATGATCAAGGCCACCGCGCTGGTGTCGATCATCGGCTTGGACGACATGGTGCACCGGGCCAACCTTGCCGCATCGGCGACGCGCGAGCCCTTCACGTTCTACGCCGCCATTGCCTTGATCTACCTGGCCCTGACCAGTGTTTCGATCTGGTTGTTGACCAAGCTCGAAAAACGCTTTTCTTTGGGCGTGAAGGTGTCGCACTTCTGATCATGGTCGAGTGGTCCGTCATCTACAACAGCCTGCCCGATTTCGCACAGGGGCTGCGGGTGTGTCTGACCCTGCTCATCATCAGCGTGGCTACCGGGTTCATCTTGGCGATACCCTTGGCTGTGGCGCGCGTGTCAAGCAACTTGTGGTTGTCTGGGCCGGTGTGGCTCCTGACCTATGTTGTTCGTGGCACGCCCCTGTTGGTGCAGCTCTTTCTTGTTTATTACGGGCTGGCTCAATTCGAGCTTGTGCGCGAGAGTTTTGCCTGGGTCTGGCTGAAGGAAGCCTGGTTCTGCGCATGGTTGGCGTTTGCCATCAACACCACGGCCTACACCACGGAGATATTTGCAGGCGCGCTGCGCGCCACGCCTGCGGGTGAAGTCGAAGCAGCCAGGGCCTATGGTTTGATGGGGTTGAAGCTGTACGCACGCATCTTGCTACCCAGCGCGCTGCGCCGCGCGCTGCCCCAGTACAGCAACGAAGTCGTCGGCATGATGCACGCCACCTCGATCGTCAGCACGGTGACCCTGGTTGACGTGACGCGCGTGGCACGCGATGTTTATGCCAATCACCTGTTGCCGGTTGAAGCGTTTGGCACGGCAGCGCTCATCTACTTCGTGCTCACCTTCTCCCTGGTCGGGGGCTTCAAGTTTTTGGAGCGGCGCGTGCTCGGGCATCTGCGCAGCGAACGCAAAGGCCCAGGCGCCCCTTCCAGATCCTTGGTCTGAACCTTGGCCCGAGCCCACCTCCCGCACTTATGCAAATTCAAACCATCGATCTCCTGCCAGATGCGCCTGGCGCACGGCATCAACTGCAAGTGCTGCGTTTTGGTGCTGCCAGTACCGGCCCCAAGGCCTGCATCCAGGCCGCACTGCATGCTGACGAAGTGCCTGCCATGCTGGTGGCCCAGCAGCTTCGCTTGCAGTTGACGGCGCTAGAAGCGGCAGGCGAGATGGCCGGCCAAGTCACGCTCGTCCCCTACGCCAACCCGATTGGCCTGGCCCAACATCTGCTGGGTGCCACGGAAGGGCGCTTTGACTTGCGCGACGGCGTGAACTTCAATCGCCTGCACCCGGAGCTGGGCGATGCCGTTGCCACTGCGGTTGGCAGCCAACTGGGCAGTGACGCGGTAGCGAACGTGGGCTTGATACGCAGCGCCTTGTTGACTGCTGCGGCACAGCTCACCGCCACCAACACGACCCAGGATCTGAAGAACAAGTTGGTGCAATTGGCCATCGACAGCGACGTTGTGCTGGACCTGCATTGCGACTCTCAGGCCGTGATGCACCTCTACGCGCTCACGCCCCACGCTGTCTTGGCCTGCGAGCTCGGTGCTTTGCTTGACGCGCACGCCATCTTGTTGGCGACGGAGTCCGGCGGTACGCCGTTCGACGAGTCCTGCAGCCGACCTTGGCTCTTGTTGCAGCAGCGGTTTCCAAGCTGTGCTGTGCCCTTGGCCTGCTTTGCCGCCACGGTGGAGCTGCGGGGCCACGCCGACACCGCGCACGAGACAGCCCTGCAAGATGCAGCGGCGATCATCGAGTTTCTGCGCCGTCGTGGCGTGTTGTCGGGCGCACAAAGGCCCCTGCCATTACTGCGTTGCGAGGCCACACCGCTGGCGGGTTCTGAGCCCGTTGCTTCACCGTCTGCTGGCATCGTGGTCTTTCACCATGCACCGGGTGACCGGGTGGAAGCGGGGGCCGTGATTGCCGACGTCGTGGATGTCGAGACCGGCGCGGTGACGCAGCTGCGATGCCGTTCTTCGGGCTTGCTCTATGCCCGTGTGGCCACCCGTTGGGCCACGCCAGGCAAACGACTGGCAAAGATCGCAGGCACCGCCTTGGTACGCAGTGGCAAGCTGCTTTCAGCATGAATCAAACCGTCCACCAGCCGCTGCCAGCGTACCAACTGCGCGCCGAAAACATCACCAAGCGTTTTGGTGACAACGAGGTCCTCAAGGGTGTCAGTGTTGGCGCCAAAAAGGGCGATGTGATCTCGATGATTGGCTCCAGTGGCAGTGGCAAGAGCACTTTCTTGCGCTGCCTCAATCTGCTCGAATTACCCAACAGTGGCGAGATCGAAGTGGCGGGCAACACGCTGGAGCTGATTGCCGACAAGAACGGAGCGCTCAAGGCAAAACACCCGGCTCAATTGCAACAGCTGCGGTCGCAAGTGGCCATGGTCTTCCAGCACTTCAACCTGTGGGCCCACATGACTGCGCTGGAGAACGTGATCGAGGCGCCCATGTATGTCTTGGGGCTCAGCAAAGCTCAGGCCACCGAGCGCGCCGAGAGCTATCTGCAGCGCGTCGGTGTCATTCATCGCAAGAACGCCTACCCATCGCATTTGTCGGGCGGCGAGCAGCAACGGGTGGCCATTGCGCGGGCGCTCGCCATGGAACCGAAGGTCATCCTGTTTGACGAGCCGACCTCTGCGCTCGACCCCGAGCTCGTGGGTGAGGTGTTGCGCGTCATGCGCTCGGTTGCGCAAGAGGGGCGGACCATGATCGTGGTGACCCACGAAATGAGTTTTGCGCGCGAGGTGTCCAACCACGTGGTCTTCCTGCACAAAGGTCAGTTGGAAGAGCAGGGCGACCCCAAGGAAGTTCTGTCCCACCCGCGCAGTGAAAGACTGCAGGCGTTTTTGTCGAATACGCTGAAGTAGCTTTGGCGGCAACAGCGGCCAATCAGTGCCTCAACAAGGCCCGCCTTGGAACTCAGGGCACGGCGTCAATGGCTTGGTCCAGCAAGAGCAGTGCGGCCATCGCGAAGACGATCATGTTGCCTGCGCGGTCGTCCGAACCGGTGCGCAGCATCTGTTCGCGCAAGACAGGGCCATCGACGGCCAGGCAGGTGTGGCCTGCCGGGTCGCCATAAGAGTTGCCCGTGGGGCCCGCAGCGCCGGTTTCCGCCAAGCCCCAGCTGGCCCGAAACCGCTCGCGCTGATGTTTGGCCAGCAGTTGGGCATAAGGCAGGCTGGACGAGCGCATGTCGGCGGTGTCGGCCGATGTCAA
>JAYVRO010000364.1:0-17083 GCA_043776165.1 Rubrivivax sp.
CACACCTGCCCGATACAGCAACGAAAAACCCGGCCGAGTTGCAGCGCCAAATGTTGTCGCAGCTGATGGATGGAGAAGGCTCGGCCGCAGACGCCCAAGCCCTGGCCAGAAGGTGGCGCGACGACGAATCCGCCCAAAAGACGTGGCATTGTTATCACTTGATTGGAGACGTGCTGCGCGCTGACACCATGGCGCAGCCGCCGCAGGCCGACGAGGCGTTTCTTGCACGCTTGCGTGAACGTCTGGCCGATGCGCCACGGATTGCTGCGCCCCAGACTTGGCTGTCCGCGCCAAAAACGACGTCACGTGCAATGCAGAGTTGGTTGATTGGCGGCGCCATTGCCGCTGGGTTTGTCGCCGTGGCGGGCGTGTTGGTGGTGTCCAGGCTCGCCGCACCGGGGGCGGAGTCTGCGTCGCCCGTCTTTGCCAAGAGTGGCCAAAGTGCTGGGGTGCAACGAGCCTCGGTGGGTGCGCCCCAGGGCGCGCTCGGCGACGATCCCATGAGCGCTGCGCTGATCCGTGACGCGCAAATCGACAGCTACTTGCGTGCCCACCGCGACATGCGAGGTAACGCTACCGCGGCCTTGCCCGGTGGTGCGCTTCGCAGCGTGGACACCATCGTGCCGCAGCGCTGAAATCTGCCTCGTTTCATGTTTTTCGCTCGGCGCGTCCAGTTCACACATTGCGTGGCGCTTGCCGTCGCGGGTATCGTGTCATGTCAAGTGTTGGCTTGGACGGGTGCCGCCCAAGCCGCAAGTGACGACCCGCGATCGCGCTTGTCGCGTATGCACAGCGCTGCACATCAGCGCAACTACCAAGGCACCATGGTCTTCACCGCAGCAGGTGTGGTGTCGAGCTCACGTGTGGCGCACTTCATGGTGGGTGACCAGTCCTATGAGCGCATAGAGGCGCTCGACGGGCGCATGCAAAAGATCTACCGGCACAACGACGCAGTGCACACGCTGTGGCCGCAGTCGGGTGTGATGGTGATTGAAAAGCGCGGCGCGGCTGATGCGCGTGCTTTGCTCATGCAAACCGTGGAGCCTGGCGCATTGGAGCAGTACGAACTCAGGCCCGAAGGCCGCCAGCGTGTGGCGGGGCACGACGCCGATGTCTTTTTGCTGCAGCCGCGAGATGAGTTGCGCTACGCCCAGCGTCTGTGGTCTGACTTGGCCAGCGGTTTGATGTTGCGCGCCGACGTTATCAACACCGCGCAGCAAGTGCTGGAGTCCTCGGCCTTTTCAGAAGTTGAGATCGGCGTCAGGGCGCTTCCCGAGTCTGTGTTGCAGCCACTGCGCAAGGCGTCCAGCTACAAAGTACTGCGTGCACAAACCGAACCGGCGCAGCTCGACGCACAGGGCTGGCAGCTCGCGCGCACGCTGCCGGGTTTTCGCTTGACCAGTTGCGTCAAGCGACCACTCGAAGCATTGGCCACCGGAGATCGCAAAGCCCTGGAACCAACCCTGCAAGCGGTGTTTTCAGATGGCTTGACGCACGTCTCGTTATTCATTGAGCGTTTTGACGGCGCGCGCCATCGCAAAGAGGTGCAGGCCCAACTGGGCGCAACCAGCACGCTGATGCAGCGGCGCGGCGAGTTCTGGCTCACCACCATGGGCGACGTGCCCATGTCCACACTCAGGCTCTTGCTTGATTCACTGGAGCGACGCCGCTGACTGGCACCGTCTCAATGCGACTGAACCTTTCACGCTCGACCTGCTCTTAGTTGCGCCTTCCCCGTCCCGTTTCCTTCGGAGTACCCACGATGTTCCTTTCGGTTTTCTCTGCACGACGCGCAACTTTGCACCTGGTCATGGTGCTGACGCTGCTCACGCCCTTCTTGACCGTCGATACAGCTTCGGCGCAGACCGTGCACTTGCCCGATTTCGCGGAACTGGTCGAACGTGTTGGGCCCGCTGTGGTCAACATTCGCACCACTGAGAGGGGCCGCAGCGTGGCGGGCAACAGCAGTGAAGTTGACCCCAACATGGAGGAGTTCCTCCGCCGTTTTGGCATCCCCATGCCCGGCCGCCCGGACCCGCGCCGCAATACGCCCAATCCGCGTAGCGAAGAAGAACCGCAGCAGCGTGGAACAGGCTCTGGTTTCGTCCTCAGCGCTGACGGCTATGTCATGACCAACGCTCACGTGGTTGAGGGTGCTGACGAGGTCATCGTCAAGCTCACTGACCAGCGCGAGTTCAAAGCCCGCGTCATTGGTGCAGACAAGCGCACCGATGTGGCGGTGTTGAAGATCGAAGCCAGTGGCCTTCACTTTGTGAAGATTGGCGACGTGAGTCGGCTCAAGGTGGGCGAATGGGTCATCGCGATTGGCTCGCCTTTTGGGCTGGACAACAGTGTGACTGCCGGCATCGTGAGCGCCAAAGGCCGCGACACCGGTGACTACCTGCCGTTCATCCAAACGGATGTGGCCATCAATCCCGGCAACTCTGGCGGCCCGCTCATCAACATGCGTGGTGAGGTGGTGGGCATCAACTCGCAGATCTACAGCCGTTCGGGCGGCTTCATGGGCATCAGCTTTGCCATTCCCATTGACGAAGCCACTCGTGTTTCAGAACAGCTGCGCAGTTTTGGCCGCGTGGTGCGGGGCCGCATTGGCGTGCAAATTGCCCCCGTCACCAAAGAGGTTGCCGAATCTATCGGCCTGGGCAAACCGGCGGGCGCACTGGTGCAAAGTGTTGAGAGCGGTGGTCCGGCCGACAAGGCGGGTGTTGAGGCCGGCGACATCATCGTCAAGGTTGACGGCAAAGTCGTGGACAAGTCGGGTGACTTGCCGCGAATCATTGGTGGCACCAAGCCTGGCTCGCGCGCCAGTTTGCAGGTGTTCCGTCGCGGCAGCATGCGTGACCTGACGGTCACGGTGGCCGAGTTCGAGGCCGACAGGCCAACGCGCCGTGCTCAGGCGGAGCCGAGCGCCGCACCCGCGTTGAAAAACGCCTTGGGCATCACCGCATCCGACCTGAGCGACGCACAACGCAAAGAGCTCAAGCGCGGCGGCGTTCGGGTTGAAGCCGTTGATGGTGCAGCATCGCGTGCTGGCCTGCGAGAGGGTGACATTATCTTCAGCCTGGACAACACGGAGATCACCGACATCAAACAGTTCGCCACTGTGGTGGCCAAAGTGGAGAAGGCGCGCGCCGTCAGCGTCATGGCACGGCGTGGCGAATGGGTCAACTACTACGTGATTCGGCCCACCCGCTGAATCCAAAACAAGAAGACCCGGCAGTTGACAGGGCCGCCGGGTCTTTCCGCATCGCGGGAGCATCGGCTGAGCGTTCTCTCAGAATATTGCAGTCAGTGCCAACTAACTTTTCCACCGTACGTGAGTGGGGTCTTACTTCAAAGTGCTGACTGGCTCGATTGCTGACTGTAGCGGCTAGAATCAGCCCAATTCCGGGTCCTTTTACTTGCTTCGATTGACGCTAACGTGCGGGCGCGCAACATTCCACAGGAATTGCACAAAATCTGTGGATAAGCTGTGTAGAGAATTTCTCTGTTGGCACCCTGCAACGGCCGATAAACAAGCACTGGCGCGGGTTTTGGCCAAAACCTTTTGGCTACAATGAATGCCCAACAAGCAGTTGCCAAACGTTCTGTTGGAAGGCGCGTCATGCATTTCGACGTGCCTTTTTTTTACCTTCAGCAGGGCGCTTCGCGCCTCCACTTCGCGACGCGATGTGGGCTTGCGCTGAAGCGGCTGCGCCGCTTTGTCCACCGCGAGCGCGACGACACAAATCCCTATGAACCACATTCGCAACTTCTCCATCATTGCCCACATCGATCATGGCAAGAGCACCTTGGCAGATCGAATCATTCAGCGTTGTGGTGGACTGAGCGACCGCGAGATGGAAGCGCAAGTGCTCGACTCCATGGACATTGAGCGCGAGCGTGGCATCACCATCAAGGCGCAGACGGCGGCGCTCCAGTACAAAGCGCGCGATGGGCAGATCTACAACCTGAACCTCATCGACACGCCGGGCCATGTTGACTTTTCATATGAGGTGAGCCGTTCACTCAGCGCTTGCGAAGGCGCGCTCCTGGTAGTCGACGCCAGCCAAGGTGTCGAAGCGCAAACCGTGGCCAACTGCTATACGGCGCTCGACCTGGGCGTTGAAGTGGTGCCCGTACTCAACAAGATGGACCTGGCGCAAGCCGACCCTGAGCGCGCCAAGGAAGAGATCGAAGAAGTCATTGGCATCGACGCCGACAACGCCATCCCGTGTTCTGCCAAAACTGGCATGGGCCTGGACGAAATTCTTGAGGCCGTCATCACCCGCATGCCCGCGCCCCGGGGCAACCCGAGTGGCCCACCGCGCGCCATGATCGTCGATAGCTGGTTTGACAATTACGTGGGCGTGGTGATGTTGGTGCGTGTTGTGGATGGCTCGCTCAGCAAGGGTGAACGCGTTCGCCTGATGGCCACCAACACGGTCTACAACATCGAGCAGATGGGCGTGTTCACACCCAAGTCCATGCCGCGTGAAGCGCTGCGTGCGGGCGAGGTCGGCTTCATCATTTGCGGCATCCGCGAGTTGGATTCGGCCAAGGTGGGTGACACCATCACCCTGGACAAAAAACTGCCCAACAACGCGGGCCCGGCCAGCGAAGCGCTTCCGGGCTTCAAAGAGATCAAGCCGCAGGTTTTTGCGGGCCTTTACCCCACCGAGGCCAGCGAGTACGACCAACTGCGTGACGCGCTTGAAAAGCTCAAGCTCAACGACTCGTCGTTGCGCTACGAGCCCGAAGTGAGTCAGGCCCTGGGCTTCGGGTTTCGCTGCGGTTTTCTCGGCTTGTTGCACATGGAGATCGTGCAAGAGCGCCTCGAGCGCGAGTTCGATCAAGATCTCATCACCACCGCGCCCAGCGTGGTCTACCAGGTTGAACTGGGAGACGGCACGGTGCTGGAGGTTGAGAACCCGAGCAAGATGCCTGATCAGGGCCGCATCAACGAGATCCGCGAGCCCATCGTCACAGTGCACTTGTACATGCCGCAAGACAGCGTGGGCCCGGTGATGACGCTGGCGAACTTGAAGCGCGGCGTGCAGCTCAACATGGCCTATCACGGCAGGCAAGTGATGTTGACTTATGAGATGCCACTGGCCGAAATAGTGCTCGACTTCTTCGACAAGCTGAAAAGCGTGTCGCGTGGTTATGCCAGCATGGACTACGAGTTCAAAGAGTACCGTGCGGCTGATGTGGTCAAGGTCGATATGCTCATCAATGGTGACCGAATTGACGCGCTCTCGCTCATCGTGCACCGCAGCCAAAGTCAGTTCCGCGCACGTCAGGTGGCAAGCAAGATGCGCGAAATTATTCCGCGCCAGATGTACGACGTGGCCATTCAAGCGGCCATCGGCGCAAACATCATTTCGCGCGAGAACATCAAGGCACTGCGTAAAAACGTGCTGGCAAAATGCTACGGCGGCGACATCACGCGCAAGAAAAAATTGCTTGAAAAGCAAAAGGCCGGCAAAAAACGCATGAAGCAAATCGGCTCGGTTGAAGTGCCACAAGAGGCCTTCCTGGCCATCCTCCAAGTTGACGACTGACAAGGTCCCCACAAGATGAGTTCACTCACCGCGGCGCTCTACGGCGCGCTCGTCTTTTACTTAGGTGGCTGGTTTCTTGGCCATTGGATGGGCAATTTTTCGCTGCTGCTGTTCATCCTGACCAGTGTCACTTTGGTGTTTTGGCTGGCCGAGCGGTTTCGCTTTGCGCCAGCCCGCGCCGCTGCGGCTGCCAAGCTGGAGCAGCAAGACGCCACGCGGCGCGGCGAGCTGGCCAAACTGGGCATCGACAAGGTGGACTTCAACGTGGCCCAGGCCAAAGAGGCGCTGCTCATGCAGCCTTGGTGGCTGGACTGGACTGCGGGCTTGTTCCCGGTCATCTTGGTCGTCTTTTTGCTGCGCTCGTTTTTGTTCGAGCCATTCAAAATCCCGTCGGGCTCGATGATCCCGACGCTTTTGGTGGGTGACCTGATCCTCGTCAACAAATTCCACTACGGCGTTCGTTTGCCGGTGATCAACAAAAAGATCATTGACAACCACGACCCTAAACGGGGTGATGTGATGGTTTTTCGTTACCCGGTGGACCCACGCCAGGACTACATCAAGCGCGTGGTTGGCATCCCGGGTGACGAAGTGGTGTATCAGAACCAGTCGCTCGCGATCAACGGCAAGGCCATCGAGAAGAAGGCCTTGGGCGATTTCTACGACGAAGACAGCTTGCGCTACCAACCGCAGTTTGAAGAAGCCTTGGGTTCGGCGCCGCACAAGATCTTGGTCGATCTCAAGCGCCAGGCCTACTACGGCCCCGAGCCCAAGAGTTTTCCCATGCACGAGAATTGCCGCTACACGGCCGAAGGCCTCAGCTGCAAGGTACCCGCCGGGCATTACTTCATGATGGGTGACAACCGCGACAACTCGATGGATTCACGCTATTGGGGCTTTGTACCCGAAGCCAATATCGTGGGTCGTGCTTTTGTCGTGTGGATGAACTTTGGCAATCTGGGCCGCATTGGCGTTTTCCAGTAGTCTGCCGAGACAACAACGACGAGGAGACGCCAGCATGAGTTCTGCATCACCCCAAGGGCAGCGCCGGCACCGGCATCGGCAGCGTGGCATCACCTTGTTTGGGCTCTTGTTCTGGGCCCTGATCGTTGGTTTTTTTGCCTATGTGCTGATACGCGTATTGCCCACGCTCAACGAGTACTACACCGTGCAGCGCGCCGTTGAGCGGGTGGCCGCGCTGAATCTGCCCACCGTGCCCGAGGCGCGCAAGGCCTTTGACAAACAAAAAGAGATCGAATATGCGATCGAATCCGTGTCAGGCAAAGACCTCGAGATCACCAAAGAAAACGACAAGGTTGTGATCCGCTTTGCCTACAACAAAGAGATCCTCATCTACGGCCCAGTGTTTGTGCTGATGAAGTACGAAGGGAAGTCGAAGTAACACGGCTCACCCCCGCGCCGGCCAGGGCGCCGGGCTTGTGGCGCGCGGCGACACCCACCATGGAAGCAGCCCTCACAGCATTGCAACAACGCCTGGGTTATCGCTTCAAAGACGCGCGTTTGTTGACCCGCGCGCTCACCCACCGCAGCTTTGGTGCTGACCACAACGAGCGTCTTGAGTTCCTTGGCGACTCTGTTTTGAGTGTGGCGATTTCAGCGATGCTGTTTGAGCGTTTTGCAGGATCGGACGAAGGCGACCTGACCCGCGTGCGCGCTCATCTTGTGCGCGAAGACAGCCTGCACCGCGCGGCCTTGCAACTCGCTCTGCCGCCGCTCTTGCGGATGAGCGAAGGCGAAGCGCGTGGTGGCGGCGCGCAGCGCGCGTCCATCCTGGCCAATGCTGTTGAGGCCCTGATTGGCGCGGCTTATGTTGATACCGGCTACGAGCCGGCGCACAACATCGTGCGCCGCTTGTTTGGCGAACTCATTGAATCGAGTGAAGCCGAGAGTTGGACAAAGGACGCCAAGACTGAGTTGCAAGAGTGGCTGCAGGCGCGGCGCATGCCCGTGCCCAGCTACCGCATCGTCGGCACACAAGGCCAGGCGCATGCGCAAACCTTTGAGGTGGAGTGCGCTGTTCCTGCACTCAAGCTCACACAATCGGGCCAAGGCCGATCGCGCCGCGCGGCAGAACAAGACGCTGCGGCGCGTTTGCTCGACACCCTCAAGGCAAGTTCTTAGACCGTCACTACTTGACGTGCTGGGCTGGTGGGTTTGAACCAATTGACGTGCCAAGTTGACGCAGCATATGACGCACCCCTCATGACAAACATCCCCGAATTTGTTGACCCACCCGATTTGCCAAAAGCTGTGGGCGCGCTCCCTGGTGACACCCGTGACGCCAACGGTCAACGTTGCGGCTTGGTCGCCATCGTGGGCCGCCCCAACGTCGGCAAGTCCACATTGCTCAATGCGCTGGTGGGGCAAAAGATCAGCATCACGTCAAAAAAAGCGCAGACCACACGCCACCGCATCACTGGCATTCGCACGCTGGGTGTCACGCAGTTTGTATTTGTCGACACCCCGGGCTTTCAGGTCAAACACGGCACCGCGCTGCACCGCACGCTCAACCGTACGGTGTTGTCCTCACTGTCTGATGTGGACGTGGTGCTCTTTGTTGTGGAGGCCGGCCGCTTTGGCGCGGCAGACGCCAAAGTGCTGGGTCTCTTGCCGCCGGGCAAGCCGCTGGTGCTGATTGCCAACAAGCTCGACGTGGTGCCCCGGCGCAACGACATGCTGCCTTGGCTGCAAAAAATGCAGGCCCTTGAAGGGCCGCACAACTTCACTGAATACGTGCCCATGTCGGCACAAAAACCCAGTGACGTTGAACGACTTTTTGCCATCCTCGACAAGCACATGCCAGAGCAGCATTGGCTCTATGAAGAAGACGCTCTGACTGACCGCAGCGACCGCTTTCTGGCCAGCGAAATCATCCGCGAAAAGCTCTTTCGCCTGACCGGCGAAGAGTTGCCCTACACGTCCACGGTGGTCATCGACAAGTTCGAAGAAGAAGGCCAGTTGCGTCGCATCGCGGCCTCCATCGTGGTCGAGCGCGACGCCCACAAAGGCATGATCATTGGCGAAGGCGGTGAGCGTCTGAAGCGCATTGGCAGCGAAGCGCGCCAAGAGCTGGAACGCTTGATGGATGCGCGGGTGTTTCTGGAACTCTGGGTCACGGTGCGCTCGGGCTGGGCCGACGACGAAACCCGCTTGCGCGCTTATGGCTACGAATAAGCGGCCTGCCAAGGTCAATAGTTAAACATGATTCAAACGCGACGAGTAGGCTGAACATGGTCACGCGACGATCAGCCGCACCCAGTCCATTGTCTGCATTTGTGTTGCACAGCTACGCCTGGAGTGAAACAAGCCTGATCGTCGAGCTCTTCACCCGTGAACGGGGCCGTGTTGTGGTCGCGGCCAAAGGCGCCAAGCGTCCCTTTTCGCAGCTGCGCGCCGTGCTGTTGCCTTTTCAGCGCATCACTGTGCAGTTGGGCAAAGCACCGCTGAATGAAGCGAACGAGGTGCACACGCTGCGCAGCGCCGAGTGGGCGGGCGGTGTGCCCACGGCCGCTGGCAACGCGCTCTTCGCCGGCTTTTATCTCAATGAGTTGCTGCTCAAATTGCTTGCAAGGCATGATGCCCACGCCACCTTGTTCGATGACTATTGTGAAACGTTGTCAGTACTTTCAGCCCATGACGATGCTGCGACCCAAACAGCGCTGCGCGCTTTTGAGCTCACGCTCTTGCGCCATCTGGGCTGGCTGCCCGAACTGAGCGTGGTCACGCAAACTGCGCAACCCTTGCGCGCGCTGGAGCACTACAGCTTGCATGAAGACAGGGGGCTGGTTCCTGCCCGTGAAGGCGGTGTGCCGGGCAGCGCTTTGTTGGCCATTGAAGCGGCGCTGCTGCTCGGCCACGGCGGCGCGTTGCGCCAAGGCGTGGCACCCGTGGTCGCGGCTTTGTGTGCGCCTTTGCGCCACTTGCTTCACTATCATTTGGGCAGCACGCTACTGCGCACGCGCCGCGTGATGCAAGACCTGCAAAAACTGATGGCCAACACGGCCCCATGACCTGAACTCCAAACCATGAACCCCTTGGTTGCAACCGAAGCCACGATGGCCATGCGCAAGCACAGTGATGTGACGGCGCTGTCGGTCAACGTCAACAAAGTCGCCTTGTTGCGCAATACCCGCCACCTGGGCATACCCAGTGTTGTGCGCGCCGCCACATGGGCGTTGCAGGCGGGGGCTGACGGCATCACCGTCCACCCGCGACCCGACGCGCGCCACATCCGCGCGCATGACGTGCACGATCTCTCCGCGCTGATGACGGACTGGCCGCAAGCCGAGTACAACATCGAGGGCAACCCGCTGCACAACCTGATGGACTTTGTGCGCAGCGCACGCCCGCACCAATGTACGTTTGTGCCCGACAGCATGGGCCAAAGTACCTCAGACCATGGCTGGGATTTACGTGCTGATGGCCCCGCGCTGCGCGCCTTCATCGATCAAGCCCACACCCTGGGCGTGCGCGTGAGCCTCTTCATGGACGCCGACCCCGCCGCCATGGTGCAGGCGCGCGACATCGGCGCCGACCGTGTCGAGCTCTACACCGAACCCTTTGCGCAAGCTTTCGGAACACCCCACCAAGCCGTGCAATTGGCGCGCTTCGCCGCGGCCGCCCAAGCCGCCCTGGCCTGTGGCTTGCAGGTTAACGCTGGACATGACCTGAACCGCGACAACCTGGAGACCTTCTTGCGCGGTGTCCCAGGCGTGCAAGAAGTCTCCATCGGTCACGCTTTGGTGGGTGACGCGCTGGAGCTGGGCATGGCCGAGGCGGTGCGTGCCTACCTGCACTGCATCCGCGCTGCCTTTGCGCCGCCACTGACTGCCCACTCTGCCACGTCCGCGACCGCTGCCACGTCAGCCAACGTTTGAAGTGACTTGATGATCTACGGCATCGGCACCGACATCTGCGACATCCGCCGTCTGCAAGCCACGCTGGAGCGCCGGGGTGAACGCTTTGCTGAGAAGGTCTTGGGTCCCAGCGAGCTGGCCGTCTTCCACGCACGCCGGGCGCGCATAGATGCTCGTGGTGTGCGCTACCTGGCCACACGCTTTTCTGCCAAGGAAGCGTTCTCAAAAGCTGTCGGCATGGGCATGCGTTCACCCATGACCTGGCGTTCTTGTGAAGTCCTCAACGCCGTCAGTGGTAAGCCCTATGTGCAACTGCATGGCGCGCTGGCTGCGTGGTTTGCCGCCAAAAACCTGACTGCTCACGTGAGCATGAGTGACGAAACCGACTACGCCACGAGCTTTGTCGTTGTTGAGAGCCTCTGAAACACTCTGCGCACCTTGAACCGTGTACCGCTCCAAACCCCTCGCCACGAGAACATCATGACCACCCATTCCCCCGTTGTTCTTGACATCGCTGGCACGCGCCTGAATGCCGCTGACAAACGCCGCTTGCGCCACCCACTCACCGGTGGCCTGGTGCTTTTTGCGCGCAATTGGGAGGGCCGCCTGCAACTCACCGAGCTGACCGCCGAGGTCAAGTCGATCCGGCCGGACGTGCTCATCTGCGTTGACCACGAAGGTGGCCGGGTGCAGCGCTTTCGCACTGATGGTTTCACTGCCGTGCCCGCCATGCGCAGCCTGGGCGAGCTGTGGATGCGTGATGCCGTCACCGCCACTGACGCCGCCACCGCCGTGGGTTTTGTGCTCGGTGCCGAACTGCGTGCTTGTGGTGTCGACCTGACGCTGGCCCCTGTGCTTGATCTGGACCACGGCCCCAGCGGCGTGATCGGCGACCGCGCCTTCCACCGTGACCCGCGAGTTGTCACCTTGCTGGCTAAGAGCGTGGCCCACGGTCTCTTGCTGGCGGGCATGGCGCACTGCGGCAAACACTTTCCCGGCCATGGTTACGTCAAAGCCGACAGCCACACCGACGTGCCCATCGACAAACGCTCACTCAAAGCCATCTTGGCCGACTGCGCCAAACCTTATGAATGGCTCAGCACCTGCTTGGCCAGCGTGATGCCAGCGCACGTGGTCTACCCCAAAGTTGATGGTCGTCCAGCAGGCTTCTCACCGCGGTGGTTGAAAGACATCTTGCGTGGTCACTTGGGGTTCACGGGCGCAGTGTTCAGCGACGACCTGAGCATGGCCGGCGCACGCGAACTGAACGGCCAGCAGCTTAGCTACGCCGAAGCGGCGGCTTTGGCGCTGGACGCAGGCTGCGACATGGTGCTGCTGTGCAACCAGTCGCTCGATGGTGGCAAAGACGTGGACGACTTACTCACCGGGCTGAGCGAATCCAACGCCCACGGCCTGTGGCATGTCAACCCTGACAGCGAGCAGCGCCGCTTGGCCTTGCTGCCGCAAACCAAGCCCCGCACTTGGGACGAATTGATGCACGACCCCATGTATCAGCGGGCGCTCGAGCGTTTGCCCTGACTGCGTTGGTGAATGCGTCCGCGCACTTGTCAGCGCGCGTGACCGCTCAGAACCTTCTGCGCAAGTTGTCGGTCGTGGCGCGCAGGAAAAAGCACTTGGCTGTTTGAACCAGTGCATTTTCCTTGAACCCCTCACGGGCGCGGGGAGCGCGGGTTCAGACGCCAGGCTGCTGTTGGTCAAACGGCAGTTTGAGCTGCGACAAGTCCTTGCGAGTTTCCACCAGCACCAAAGGGCCGTGGTCTATGACGACGACGGGTTTGGGCAGGCGCGGTACGTGGATGGGTTTGGGCGCTGCGGCCATGGCTTCGCGCACGGCTTGGATCTTGCTCGCGTCCGAGTTGACCCATTCCAGGCCGACGGATGTCGCCAAGGTGGTCAGGGCGTCAGCGGGTAGCTGATACGGCTGTGCGATGTCCGGCGAGGGCACTGCGACAGGCTCCGGCACAGCAGACGCGGTTTCAGTGACGGCGTTGACGGCCACAGGGGTGTCCATCGGCGCCATCACAGCTTGGCTTACCTCATGCGTTAAAGCCTCAGCAATGACGGCAATGACAGTGGCGCTTGCAGTGGCGCTTTCAGTGGTGTTCGTCGCGACGACGCGGCTGGCTGATTCCTCGACAACGGGCAGGGTGTTGACATCTTGCAAGTTGGCAGCAATGGAGGCAGTGGAACTGCCCTCGTCGCCCTGGCTGTCACGAGGTTCGCGGCGCTGGCGGTCCCGGCCACGACCCCGGCCACGGCGAGGGCCTTCGCGTTCACTGCTTTCAGCGCCGTTGGTGTTGTTGGAGTCGCTGGTGTCGTTGGTGCCATTCACCTCGGTTGATGCCGCAATCCTTGGGGCGCTGTCGTTGTCTTGCGCCAGCGCCTCGTTGCGTGACGCCAAGTTGGCCACGTCAGCGCCTTGTGTTGTGGCTTCCTCCGCACGGCCTTCGCCTTCGGCGCGCTCACGGTCGCGCCCACGGCCTCGACCACCGCGGCGGCGCCGAGTTTCTGAACCGGCAGCGTCTGTCGTGGGGATGGTGTCCACAAACGATTGCACTGGCACGGCGGCGGCTTCGTCGCCACGTGCCGTGTTGCGCTCGGCACGGTCGCCACGGTCTGTGCGCTCGCCACGCTCGGTGCGCGGGCCACGACGTGAGTCATTTCGATTGTTGGCCGTTCCAGCGTCCACAGCGGCCGCTGTGTTGACCATGGTTTCAACGGGTGCGTCGCTGCGTGCGCGCGCGCCATCACGGTTGGTGTCACGAGCGCCATCACGAGCCCCGTCACGTCCGTTGCGACCGCCACGTCCACCGCGTTCGCCGCGCCCTCCACGATCTCCGCGCTCCGTGCGTTCAGTGCGCTCACCGCGTTCCCCACGCCCCGCACGGCCCTCGCGCTTTTCTGGGCCATTGGCTGTGTTGGCTGGCGCATTCGCGGCTGCAGGTTCTGCCGCTTTGGCCGCTGGCGCGGCTGCATCGCTGCCACCAAAAAGCTTCTTCACCCAGCCAAAAAATCCACCTCCAGCAGCAGGTGCTGCGGCCAAGGCCACCGGGGTCGGTGCCACGACTGGTTTTGCCACGACGGGTGGCGCCACGGGCGGTGGCGGCGCGGGCAGGTCAGGCAACACACCCTTGATAACGGGCTGCATCTTGGGCTTGGCGTGCTCGTCTTTGCTGTTGCGCCGCGTGATCCCGACCTCGTCTTCGGGCTCCTCGATCATCGTGTAGCTGGCCTGCAGATTCTCCAGGCGTGGATCGTCGTGGCGCAGGCGTTCGAGCTTGTAGTTGGGCGTTTCCAGGTGCTTGTTGGGCACCAACAAAACCGTCACGCGCTGCTTGAGTTCGATCTTGGTGATCTCGGTGCGCTTTTCGTTCAGCAAAAAGCTCGTCACCTCCACGGGCACTTGCACGTGCACGGCAGCGGTGTTGTCCTTCAGCGCCTCTTCTTGCACCATGCGCAAGATTTGCAGTGCGCTGCTTTCGGTGTCGCGGATGTGGCCTGTGCCGTTGCAGCGCGGGCAGGTGATGTGGTTGCCCTCGCTCAGCGCCGGGCGCAAGCGCTGGCGGCTGAGCTCCAAAAGGCCAAATTTGCTGATGGTGCTGAACTGCAAACGTGCGCGGTCGTGACGCATGGCGTCGCGCAAACGCTGCTCCACTTCGCGGCGGTTCTTGCTCTCTTCCATGTCAATGAAGTCAACCACGATGAGGCCACCCAAGTCACGCAAACGCATCTGGCGCGCGATCTCGTCAGCCGCTTCCAGGTTGGTGCGTGTTGCGGTTTCTTCGATGTCACTGCCGCGCGTGGCGCGTGCCGAGTTCACGTCCACCGACACCAAAGCTTCGGTGTGGTCGATGACGATAGCGCCGCCCGAAGGCAGGTTCACCGTGCGTGAGAACGCCGTTTCGATTTGATGTTCGATCTGGAATCGGCTGAACAGCGGGGCGTCGTCGCGGTAGCGCTTCACGCGATTGGCCGTCTCCGGCATCACGTGGTTCATGAACTGCTGGGCTTGTTCGAAGATGTCATCGGTGTCGATGAGGATCTCGCCAATGTCAGCAGTGAAGTAGTCGCGGATGGCGCGAATCACCAAGCTGCTTTCCTGGTAGATCAAGAAGGCGCCTTTGCCGGCTTTGGAAGCGCCATCGATGGCGTCCCACAGCTTGAGCATGTAGTTCAGGTCCCATTGCAATTCGGGCGCGCTGCGGCCAATGCCAGCGGTGCGTGCAATCAGGCTCATGCCCTTGGGATAGTCCAGCTGGTCGAGGTTTTCTTTCAGCTCTTCGCGGTCTTCACCTTCGATACGCCGGCTCACGCCACCGCCGCGGGGGTTGTTGGGCATCAGCACCAAGTAGCGTCCGGCCAAGCTCACAAAGGTGGTGAGCGCTGCGCCCTTGTTGCCTCGTTCTTCTTTTTCGACCTGGATCAGCAGTTGGTCGCCGTCGCGCACGGCGTCTTGGATGCGCGCAGTGCGCACGTCCACGCCGTCGCGGAAGTAATTGCGTGAGATTTCCTTGAAGGGCAAAAAGCCGTGGCGGTCTTCGCCGTAGTCAACAAAACAGGCTTCAAGTGACGGCTCGACGCGGGTGATGACGGCCTTGTAGATGTTGCCCTTGCGCTGTTCGCGCCCTTCGATTTCGGTCTCGAAGTCGATGAGCTTTTGCCCATCGACGATGGCCAGGCGGCGTTCTTCAGACTGCGTGGCATTGATCAGCATGCGTTTCATATGTTCTCCAAACTGCGCTCTGCTTTTTTACAGAGACAAATCAACCGGCCGCTGGCTTTTCAACCAACTTCCCAATCGATGCACGAGAAACGCGGTGAACCGGGTGGCGCGAAATGCCCTGGACTGCGTTGCTGAGCGCTTGACCGTTGAACGGTCGCGTCAGTGGCGCAGCGTTGGCGCGTGCGTGGGGGCGGGCCCTGGCCAGGCACTTGGCACCGCCCCGCTGCGCCACTTGGGGCGCAGTGAATTTCCCAATGACAAAGCGGCCTGTGCGGTCTGAGACCGAGGCCGTGTTGTGCCGACATGGGAAATCGGAGCAGGAGACTGAAGTTGCATGGAGGGGGGCGTCGCTTGACGCGGGTACGAGCGCTGGTTTGTCGACAAGGCGGCTTGCCAAACGCTCACACCGAAATCTGTTTCGTTGCCTCATCTCAGGGGCCAGTGGCCCATGAGAGGCTGGGTTCTTTCGACGATTCTCTGTCGCCGCTTGCTGCATGCTGCCGGGTCACTTGGGGCCCCGGCCCGCAGGCCGCATGGGGCGCTGCATCACCATTTTGAACATGCCCGGGCGCTCAAAAAAGCGCCCTGCATGACCACCACGACCGTGCTGTGTGCCCCGGGTAAACTCCCGCAAATCAAGCACTTAGCGCACAAACGTGGAGCGGCAGAGTATAGGGGGCAAAGCCGCAGGCGCTGGGCGGAACAGGCGGGGTTTGCCCGTGCTTACTGCGGCGGCGGCGTTGCCAACCCCGAAGGTCGAACCCGTCGCGCCTCATGTTCAGCGCCTCACGGTAGACGCTGAATCCGCTGGCCAGCGGCTCGACAATTTTCTGCTGCGTGTGCTCAAAGGTGTGCCCAAAACGCATGTCTACCGCGTCATTCGTTCGGGTGAAGTGCGCGTCAACAGTGGCCGTGCACAAGCCGATACGCGTGTGAATGTGGGCGACGTGATCCGCGTGCCTCCCGTGCGTTTGCCCGAGCGCACATCCGCTGCGGCGCCGGCGCGTGAATTCCCAATTCTCTTGGAAGACGAGCACCTGTTGGCCATCGACAAACCCGCTGGTGTGGCAGTGCACGGCGGCTCTGGGGTGAGCTTTGGTGTCATTGAACAATTGCGCCGCTCGCGCCCGGAGGCGCGATTTTTGGAGCTGGTACACCGGCTGGACAAAGAAACCTCGGGTGTGCTGCTGCTGGCCAAAAAGCGCAGCGCGCTCACTGCCCTGCAAGACCAGTTCCGAGCACGTGACACTGGCAAGACTTACGCTGCCCTGGTGCTGGGCGTTTGGCCCGCCAAACTCAAAGTCATCGACAAGGCACTGCACAAAGGGCTGGACGCCATCGGCGAGCGCCATGTGCGCGTGGTGGCCGAGGACAACGACGATGGCCGCCGTGCCATCACCTTGGTGCGTGTGGCGCAGACATTCAAGGATTTCACCTTACTCGATGTGACGCTAAAAACGGGCCGCACGCATCAGATCCGAGTGCATCTGGCGCATGCTGGCCACGCCATCGTGGGGGACCCCAAATATGGCGATTTTGCGCAGAACAAACTTGTCGCGAAAGACCGCCGCTTTGCCCGCATGTTTTTGCATGCCCGCGAGTTGGCGTTTGATCACCCGGCCAGCGGTGAGCGCGTCACCTTGCGGGCCGACTTGCCTGACGACTGTTTGGCTCTTTTGAAGCAACTATGAATCCACGCCAATTCGCACGCCAATTTGACCTGATCGTCTTTGACTGGGACGGCACTTTGTCAGACTCCACGGGCCTCATCGTGCTGTGCATGCAAAGCGCCTGCGCCGACATTGGCGTGGCCGTGCCAAGCAAAGAAAAAGCCGCCTATGTCATTGGCCTGGGCCTGCAAGACGCCCTGGCGCATGCGGTACCTGATTTGCCGCGCG
>JAYVRO010000365.1:0-4648 GCA_043776165.1 Rubrivivax sp.
CTGTCATGGTTCACGTCCGCCACGGGCCTGCAAGACGCTGTGACGTTGCGTTTGGGCAGTCCCTTTGACTACCCCAACAACGCGCGCTTGTGGGTGCCCGCCCGTTTCCCCAAACCGGGCGACGCCACGCATCCCGCTGCAGTGGGCGCCTTGGCCGCGCGGGTGGCTGGCGTCTTGGGTGGCAGGACCTTTGTGCTCACCACCACGCTGCGTGTTCTGCCTTTGGTGGCTGAGGCACTGCGCCGCGAAGCTGACGCCGCTGGCCTGCAACTCGAAGTGTTGGTGCAAGGGGCGCAACCCCGCCGCGCCATGTTGCAACGCTACGGCGATGGGCGCGGTTGTGTGCTGGTGGGCTCGCAAAGTTTCTGGGAAGGCATTGACATGCCGGGTGACGCACTGCAATGTGTGCTCATCGACAAGCTACCCTTTCCACCACCCAATGACCCGTTGGTGCAAGCGCGCGTCAAACAACTTGAATCGTTAGGCAAAAATGCTTTTAACGACTACTTTGTGGCCGAGACTGCGGTCTCTCTCAAACAAGGCGCCGGGCGTTTGATACGCAGCGAAACCGACCGTGGTTTGCTGGTGGTCTGCGACCCCCGTTTGCGTCAGATGGGCTATGGGCAACGATTGCGTGCGGCCTTGCCGCCGATGGTGGAGTTGCGCGAGGAAGTTTTGGCGTTTGATTGGCTGGCGGGGTTGGCGGCCACGCATTGACATCCTGGACCCGCCGACCCCCTGCCGTGACCCGCCTTTTCAGCTCACCAAAACTTCCACCAAGGGCGGCTGGCCGCTGCGTTGACTCCCCCATCTCCTCCCAGGAAGCGGCTGCGCGGAAAGCTGGCGCGCAACACGCGCTCGGCGTCAATTCGCAAGTCGGCCAACTGCAAACGGTCGTAGCTTTGCACGATGATGAACAAAGCTTCTTCAGCCGAGGGTGACTGCTGAAATTCCGACACCGCTTGCTGGGCCCTGTTCAAGGCCGCCACGTAAGCACCACGGTTGAAGTAGTAGCGCGCCACATGCACTTCGTAAGACGCCAAAGAGTTGATGATGTACTGCATGCGCAGCCGGGCGTCGGGCGTGTACTTGGAGTCGGGGAACTGGTCGGCCAGCTGTTTGAAGGCGACAAACGCATCGCGCGAAGCACGTTGATCGCGCTCAGACAAGTCTTGGTTGGCCAAGCTGCCCAAGAGGCCCAGGGAGTCGTTGAAGTTGATCACGCCGCGAAGATACAAAGCGTAGTCGAGTGCCGGGCTGGAGGGGTTGAGCTTGATGAAGCGTTCGATCGTCGAAAGTCCCTGCGCGCGTTCTGAAGTGCGCCAATAAAGGTAGGCCAAATCAAGCTGCGCTTGTTGCGCCAAGAGTGAACCGGCACCCAGGCCTTCAACACGCTCCAAGGACTTGATGGCGCGGTCAAAACTGCCCGCTTCCATGTCCTCTTTGGCCTCTTTATACAATCGTTCGGCACTGCGACCGGCGAGCTCATCCTTGGTGCTCGAACCACAGCCCGCGATGAAAACGGCAGTCGCTGCAAGCAGCAGCCAGGCGCTTCGGCGCTTCAGGTCAAAAATGGTCATCGGGCTTGTTGGCGCTGCGCTTGAAGGCACGCCCAGAGGCAGGGGAATCGCGCGATTATATGGACCGCCATGAAGGCAAAGTGAGCATCACGCAAGGCTTGATTTCCCTGGACGAGGGCGATGAAGCCCCGGTGGACGACGGCGCTGTGGCCGTCGAGACACGCCAGATGCGCATCAGCTCAATCCAGCACGGTGAGCGTGTCGACAAAGCCTTGGTGAGCCTGGCGCCCGAGTTCTCACGCTCGTGGTTGCAGTCACTCATAGAAGCCGGTCATGTGCAACTGGACGAAGCGGTTGTGCCCTCGTCATCGCGTCGCGTTCGCGCCGCTCAGCTGCTCAGCGTGACGCTCATTCCCACCCAAGAGAGCTTGGCTTTTTGTCCGCAGGCCATGGCCTTGGACGTGCTGTTTGAAGACGCCCATTTGCTGGTGGTGAACAAACCCCCAGGACTTGTCGTGCACCCGGCGCCGGGCCATTGGTCGGGCACCTTGCTCAATGGACTTTTAGCGCACCACGCAGCAGCAGCAACACTGCCCCGCGCGGGCATCGTGCACCGTTTGGACAAAGACACCTCAGGCGTGATGATGGTGGGCAAGAGTCTGCCCGCCGTGACGGCGCTGGTGCGAGCGATTGCATCGCGGCATGTCAATCGTCAGTACCTCGCGCTAGCGCACGGTGCTGGGCTGGACGACGAACAAAGCGTCGAGCAGCCCATTGGCCGCGATCCCCATGTGCGGGTTCGCATGGCCGTGGTTCCCGGCGGCAAGCCCGCCAGAACCGACGTGCGCTGCCTGGCCACGCAGGGCGCCCACAGCGCCTTGTTGTGCAAGCTGCACAGCGGGCGGACGCATCAAATCCGGGTGCATTTGGCGAGCCTGGGCCACGCCTTGGTGGCCGACAGTGTGTATGGCGGCAAGCCCGCGCTGGGCATGCAGCGTCAGGCGCTGCACGCGGCGCGTTTGGCCTTGGACCATCCCATCACTGGCGAGCCGATGCAGTTTGATGCGCCTGCGCCGGAGGACTTTAAGCAGGCGTGGCAGCTGGTTTGTGGCACGCGTGCGCGCATCGCTTGGTTCTGAGTGCGAGGCCTGGGATGGGTCGGATGCAAAACATTCTGGGCAACGACATCGTTGCAAGGACATTGGGCAAAGTCACCCATCGTGCATGGTCAAAACTCCCGCAGCTACAATCATTCAAACTGTTGGCCGTGGCGCCGCTGGCATGGAATGCCGCGCCCGGGCCGTACCGCGCCAGTTGGCAAGCGTTGATCGCTGCCGCAGGCCACGCAGATACAGCTTGTTGTGAGCCCAGCACTGACGGGCCCAGCCTGACGAGACTGCGGCCAGCATGGCACCCACTGTTCAGTCCACATTGCTCGCGCACGCTGCGCACTGTCAAACCCGCCTGCCCAAGTGAGCAGGCCACCCAGCCCAGGCATGAATACTTCCGAGGCCAAACGGATTCTTGAGACCGCATTGATTTGCGCCACGGCACCGCTGCCGCTGCGCGAGATTCGCGCTCTTTTCGACGAACAGTTGGGCGGCGACACTGTGCGCAGTCTGCTCGACGAACTTGTTAACGACTGGCAAGGTCGTGGTTGTGAATTGGTCGCGCTGTCCACGGGTTGGCGTATGCAAAGCCGCCCCGAGATGCGGGTTCATCTGGACCGGTTGCATCCCGAAAAACCACCGCGCTATTCACGTGCCGCGATGGAAACCCTGGCCATCGTGGCCTACCGCCAACCCGTCACGCGCGGCGACATCGAAGACATCCGCGGTGTCACGGTGAGCGCGCAAATAGTCAAACAACTCGAGGATCGCGGCTGGATTGACGCCATCGGCTATCGCGAAGCGCCTGGGCGCCCGGCGCTTTTTGCAACGACCCGGCAGTTTCTTGACGACCTCGGGCTGGCCAGCCTGGACCAACTGCCGCCCATCGAACACACGGGCGAAGCGCCTGTAGGCGTTGGGCAGCTATTGGATCAATTGAATGACCCACCGAGCCGCCTACTCAGCGGCCCACTCAGCGGCCACCTCAGCGGCGAAATAAGTGCCGCTTTCATCGACCCGCCGTCAACCCCCGCTGCGAGCGACATCGATCACACCGTTGTATCGCAGCCGCTTCAAGATGGGCAAGCGCTGTTGCCCTTGGGCGATGACGAACTTGCTGCTGTGCCCTTTGCCCCCGATCACCTCCCCACCGACCACCACGCATGAACCCCAACGACATCGATCCCCCCGACACCGACCGCAGGCCGCCTGCCACAGAGCGTCGTGACTCCGAGTCGAGCGCCGACGCAGGCCCTGAAGCTTCCGGCGCAAATGTCGCAGATGCCGCAGATGGCACCAAAGCGCCGAGACGGCGCCGACCGCCACGGCGTCGTACCGAGGCGGCTGCCGAGGGCGCAGCACCAGCCGGAGTTGAAAGTGTTGGCTCGGATCGCGCGGGTGAAACAGGCAGCACATCAGGCCTGACGCATGACTTGACGCATGACGGTGAGTCCACAATTTCAATCGGCGAAACCTCAGAAGCTGGAGCGACCGAGCCCCAGGCGGGCGCCACCGAAGGGTCCCTGGTAGGCGAAAAACGCAAGCGTTCGCGCAATCGACGCCGGGGCCGTCGTGGTGGCGACCGCGGTGACCGTAGCGATGGCGCCGACGGCGCCGATGCCTCAGATTCAGCTCAACCACTAGGCGCTGGCGTTGACGGCGAAGTGCTGGACATCGATCTCAGCCCGCCCGACTTGCCGACCCTGCCACCAGCCCAGGTGGGTGAAGTCTTCGATGAGGTGGTCTCGGGCGTTTTTGACACCGAGCCCACGGCCGATGAAGCTCCGCTGGTGGGGTCGACAGGGCCGGTCAAACGCATCTTGGCCGCGGAAGCCGATGCGCCCAAATTGCACAAGGTCTTGGCGCAAGCTGGGGTGGGGTCGCGGCGCGACATGGAGCAAATGATCCTCGACGGCCGCGTAACTGTGAACGGTGAGCCCGCGCACACGGGCCAACGCATCTCTTTTGGGGACCGCATTGCAGTTGGCGGCAAGCCCGTCCGTGTGCGCATTGCGCCGC
>JAYVRO010000366.1:0-4637 GCA_043776165.1 Rubrivivax sp.
CACTTGCGCGGCAAAAGCTTCGTTCAATTCCATCAGGTCAATGTCTTTCAGCGTGAGCCCAGCGCGGCGCAGCGCCAGCGTGGTGGCAGGCACGGGGCCGATGCCCATGCGCTCGGGCTCCACGCCTGCAACGCCCCAGCTGACCAGCCGAGCCAAAGGCCGCAAGCCCAGGGCATCGGCCTTTTCGGGCGTGCACACGATGCACGCCGACGCGCCATCGTTTTGCCCGCTGGCGTTGCCCGCCGTGACGGTGGCTTGGGGGTCAACGCCCATGCGCACAGCTTTCAGTGCGGCCAGGCTTTGCATCGTGGTGTCGGCACGCGGGTGCTCGTCAACGGCCACCATCTGTTGGCCACCTTTGGCCTTGATGGCGATGGGCACGATCTCGTCTTTGAAGCGGCCTTCGGCCTGCGCGGCAACAGCGCGTGCGTGGCTGCGCACGGCCAACTCATCTTGTGCCTCACGTGAAACGTTGTATTCGCGGCGCAGGTTTTCGGCGGTTTCCAACATGCCCCCGGCCACTGGGTAGTGGCGCCCTCCCGAGGTGATGCGGCCGCGCGCGATGCGGTCCCACAGCGGCGTGGAGTCACCGCGCAAACCAAAACGTCCACCCATCACGTAGTGCTCGGCTTGGCTCATGCTGTCGGCGCCACCGGCAATCACCAGGTCGGCAGCACCGGTTTGCACGCGCATGGCGGCGTCAAGCACGGCTTGCAGACCCGAGCCACATCGCCGGTCGATCTGCAACCCCGGCACGGTGATGCCCAGACCCGCGTCCAGGGCGGCCACGCGGCCAATCGCCGGGGCTTCGCCGTTGGGGTAACACTGGCCAAAGATCACGTCGTCAATGTCCTTGGCCGTGATGCCCGTACGGCGCGCCAGTTCACGCAACACGCCCTCGGCTAATTGCACCGGTGGGATGTCTTTAAAGACGCCGCCGTAGCGGCCCACGGGTGTGCGCAAGGGTTCGCAGATGACGGCTTGTTGCAGTGTTTGTGACATGGCGATGGGGGGAAGAATGAGGGCGAAGGCCTGAACTGTAAGAGGTGTCAAAAAGGCTGAAATACTCGGCGCTTTCAATGCCCTGGAATGCCTCCTATGAACGGTGCCGAAAGCCTCACCCGCAGCCTGTTGGCGAGCGGCGTTGACCTGTGTTTTGCCAACCCCGGCACGTCAGAGATGCACTTTGTGTCGGCCCTCGACCGCGTGCCGGGCATGCGCTGCGTGCTGGGCTTGTTTGAAGGCGTGGTGACGGGCGCGGCCGACGGCTACTGGCGCATGACGGACCGCCCCGCCGCCACCCTCCTGCACCTCGGCCCGGGCCTGGCCAATGGCTTGGCCAATCTGCACAACGCCAAGAAGGCGGGCTCTGGCATCGTGAACGTGGTCGGTGACCACGCCACCACGCACCTGGCGCTGGACGCGCCGCTCACGTCCGACATCCACACCCTGGCCGCGCCGATGTCGCACTGGGTGCAGGCCGCCGACAAGGCCAACGACGTGGCGCGGCTGGGCCGCGAAGCCGTGCGGCAAGCGCGCGGGCGGCCCGGCCAGATCAGCACCTTGATCTTGCGTGCCGACGCGGCTTGGTCCGACGTTTCGTCTGAAGTTTCGTCTGAATTTTCGTCTGAAGTTCCGTCACCGCTCACGTCAAATGTTAACACCAACCATGCCGCAGACGGTGTCGTGCCTTTGGCCGCACCCGCTGCACTGGACATGGCCGCTGTGGACCAAGCCGCACAACTGCTGCGCGCCGACGGCGCGGGCACCTTGCTGCTCTTGGGCGACCGTGCACTGCGCGAGGGCGCCAGCACCTGGGCGGGCCGCATAACCGCGGCCACGGGCTGCGGTCTGATGTCGGCTTTTTATGGTGCCCGCATCGAGCGCGGCGCAGGCCGCGTGGCCCTGCCGCGCGTGCCTTATGCGGTGGACGCCGCGCTGGCTGTGCTGGCGCGCTATCGCCAAGTGGTGCTGGTGGGCGCCAGCGCGCCGGTGGGCTTTTTTGCCTATCCCGGCAAGCCCGGTGTGCTGACGGCGCCAGGCACCCAACTATTGACATTGGCCAGCACAGCGCATTGCCCAGAACAAGCGCTGGAGGCCCTGTGCGATGCGCTGGGCGCACGGCGCAGTGCGCCTGCGCTGATGCATGCGCATGTTCAATCGCATGGGCAAGCCGACACCACATCAATCCCGCTGAGTGACGGCAACCTGGACGCAACGAGCATCGGCGCCCTGCTGGCGCGGCACATCCCGGCCAACGCCATCGTCATCGACGAGGCCATTTCAACAGGCCGCAGCCTGGACAATGCCACGCGCCAAGCAGCGCCGCACGACTGGCTGTGCGGCATGGGAGGTGCCATCGGCTTTGGCTTGCCTTTGGCCATTGGTGCGGCGATTGGTGCACCAGGTAGAAAGGTCATCGCGCTGGAAGGTGATGGCAGCGCCATGTACACCCCGCAAGCGCTGTGGACCTTGGCGCGGGAACAGCTCGACGTCACTGTCGTGATCTTCGCCAACCGCGCCTACCGCATCTTGCTGGGCGAATTTGCAGGCGTGGGCGCCGGGGCACCTGGGCAGCGCGCCATGGACATGCTCAGCATCGACCGTCCGACCATCGATTGGCTGGCTTTGGCCGGTGCGATGGGCCTGCCCGCGCAGCGCGCGAGCACCGTGCGGGAGTTCGACCGCGCCCTTGCGCGCGGCTTGCAAAGCGGTGGGCCCAATCTGGTGGAAGTTGTTTTGTAGTACGAGGTGCCAGGTTGCGAATAGGCCCCCTGCCCCCAACAGACTGAAAGTCTCACCACATGCCCCACCTCGACCCTCTTCCCTGGGAAGCCAACCCGCAGTTCCGTGAGCGCTTTGAGCACTACCAGAACACGCGCGGCTTCGTGCCCAACAGCATCCTGACGATGCAACGTCGGCCCGCTATCGCGCAGGCCTTCATGGACCTCAACCGCGCGGTGCTCTACGAGGGCACGGTGAGCGAAGAGCTGAAGATGTTGGTGAGCCTGGTGACCAGTCAGGCCAGCGGCTGCTTGTACTGTCAGGCGCACATGACCAACCTCGCAAGCATCTACAAGGCCTCTGACGAGAAGATTCGCGCCGTGTGGGATTTCGAGACCAGCGCGCTTTTTACGGCCGCCGAGCGCGCCGCGCTGCGGCTGGGTTATCACGCCGCGCTGGTGCCCAATGCCGCCACGGCAGAGGATTTCGACGAACTGAAGAAGCACTTTGACGAAAGCCAGATTGTCGAGATCGTCGGCACCATCGCGCTGTTCGGCTACCTCAACCGCTGGAACGACACCTTGGCCACAGCGTTGGAGACACGCGCGGTGCAAGTGGCCGAGCGCGCCATCGGCAGCGTGGGCTGGGGCGCGGGCAAGCACGGCGCTTGATCGGCTGGGCTCAGCGACTGGGGCCGATGGACGACGATGAATGGACAACCACCAGAAGATCTACAGCGTCGACAACACACCAGTCGACGTCGCCGCGGCAGCCAGTTTGCCCTCGGCGTTGTAGAGCGAAGCCTCCATGAACGCCACACGTTTGCCGCGCCTGATCACCCGAGCTTCAACACGGCCATCGCCTGGGCCTACGCGCTCGTAGAAGCTGACCTTGATCTCCAGACTGAAGACGCCGTGTTGGTGGTCGGTGTCGTGAACGATCGCTTGCGCCATCGCGGCGTCGAGCCACGCGGTGATGAATCCACCTTGCGCGATGCTGCCGTTGGTGTGGCAATACTCGCGCCGCACGGTGAACGCGGCGCTCACCATGCGGCGCTCGGGGTCCCACGCGGTGACGTGAAAGTTGCCCATCGACTCCTTCAGGGCTTGGCCTGAGCGGATGCGTTCTTCGAGGTCGTCGTCCATGGGAGCCAGCGTTCTGAGTGGAGGTCTCTTGATTGTCGCCAGAGGCGTCTGCTCTTGAACGCCCTTGAACGCCTGCGCTGCAACAGAGGGTGCGAAGATCGCACCGCCGTCCACGCCATCGTCATCGTCGCCATACGCATCATCACTTGCCACAACCTGCACACCAGCCATGTCAACTCAAAACCAAGCGCTGCCCGATACCCTGCCCGCAGCGCACGAGCTGGACGCCCAAGCCAGTTGCCCTGCACGCTTGGCTTGGATGAAAGGCGCGCCGCCGCCGGACGACAAGGTTGTGCTCTTCGCCGATGGCAGCAGCGCACGCTTTCCGCAGTTGCGCTGGAGCTATAGCCACTCGCAAAGTCTGCTGCCGACGCAGAACATCTTTCGCGGTCATGGCGCCGTCTGCGCTTTGCCGCGCACCGAGCGCACTGACCTGGACGACGTGCGATTCACGCCGATAGGCGCCAGGCTGCCCATGACATTTGCCGCGTCGCTGGACGCCAACTACACCGACGGCATCGTCGTGTTGCACCGCGGGCGCATCGTGCACGAGCGTTATTTCGGTGCGCTGGCTCCGCAGCGTGCGCACATCGCGTGGTCGGTGACGAAGTCCTACTTCGGCACGATCGCGGCGTCGCTGGTCGCCGAAGGCCGGCTCGACCCGCAGGCCCCCGTCAGCGAATATCTGCCCGAGCTGACCGGCAGCGGCCTGGGCAACGCGCGGGTGCGCGAAGTGCTCGACATGACGAGCAGCATCCACTACTCCGA
>JAYVRO010000367.1:0-16932 GCA_043776165.1 Rubrivivax sp.
CCATGGTCGCCAGGAACTCGTCGCGCCGGGTCGGGCGGCGAAAGCGCTCGAAGCTTGCGGACTGGTCGGCGGCCATGGCGAGGGTTTGTTGCTTCATCCGAACATAGCGCTTGAACAACACGCATGGTTGACCTTGTTCAGCGTTGCCTTAGATACGGCCCGATGAGAACTTCTGCTCCCTGCAGGAAGAACTCGGCGAGTCGCATGACCAGAATAGGGGCAGTGCGTATAGGCAGGCTGCCTCCCCCATCGGCGAGAACGTAGGGCAGAAGCATCGGCATATCCACTCCTTGTAAGCTTTGCTGGAAGTCAAGCGTTGTCAAATCCTAGGCGCGTATCGCACCGATTCGCTTCGGTGGCCGAACTTGTCAACGTGCGTCAGCGTGTGCTTCACGCTCGTCATCTTAACGAGTTTGACAACACCAAACAACCTTTGACGTGAGCGGCTCAGCCGGTGGCTATGTGGACGCTCCTATTCGCACATTTGCCGTTGCCATCGTCGCGCTGGCGCACAAGCTGCTCCGCATGACCTACGTGCTGCTGTCGCGCCAGCAAACCTACCTTGGTCAACGAATCGACCTCGCGGCGCTGAGTACGAAGAGAAGTGGGCCGGGGTGGATAACGCCACTCAAGCTCGTTGGCCAATGGCCCGCGCCCAGGTGCGAACCACTCGCCGCCAGCGTTTGACTCGCCAATGAATTGGAGCGGTCGGGCCCAGCAGTTTTGGTGAGCCTGCTGATCGGCGAGAAGGCTCAACGCGTCCTCGCAGGCCGGGGCTTTCACGCAAGCGAACGCAAGTAACTTCCTCGTCTTGAAGCGCGCACTCACCGCAGCTGGCCGACAAGCGCCGTTGCAGCCTCGCTCAATTCACTGCCCGAACACGGCCCGCGCGTGCACGCCCAAGCCTGCCGCCACGCTGGCAAAGCGGTCGCCTCGGTGCACCTCGGCGCGGGGGAACCCAGCGGCAATGCGTTGCACCAAGGGCAACAGGCCCGTAGAACCGCCGGTGAAGTACAGCGCGTCTACCTTGCTGGGCGGCACACCGGCCAATTGCACTGTCTCAAGTGAAGCGTTAACGATGCGGGCCATGTCGGCTTCAATGCAGGCGGCTGCTTGCGCTTCGCTCAAGGCCGCCCGCAGGTCGCGCTCGATGATGGACAAGTCGATCTCGGCATGCCCATGCATGGCCACGTCGATCTTGGCCTGCTCAGCCGCACCGGCCAGCGCGTGGCCATGGCGGTCTTCCAGCACGGCCATCAAGCGCTGGTGGTGAACAGCATCAGCAAACCACTTGCGCATACCGCGCCACTCGGCCAGGCGTGCGGGTGCGTAGACCGTGTTGATGAGGTGCCAGGTGGCAAGATCAAAGTACACACTGGTGGGCACCTCGCGCGCGGGCTCCCCCGCACGCGGTGGGCCCAGGCTGCGGTAACCCAGCAGCGGCATGATGGCGGCCAGCTCCACGTGGCGGTCAAAGTCGGTACCGGCGATGTGTACGCCGTGGTTGCCCAGGATGTCGTCTTTGCGGTTCAAACGTGCCCCGCGACCAGGGCCCACACGCACGAGAGAAAAGTCAGACGTGCCGCCGCCAATGTCGGCCACCAGAACCAACTGTTCATGTGACACGCTGCGCTCATGGTCCAGCGCCGCCGCAATCGGCTCAAACTGAAACTGCACTTGTTTGAAGCCGATGTTGCGCGCGGCCTTTTCCAGCGCGGCCTGGGCCTGGCGATCGCGCTCGGGTTCACCGTCCACAAAAAACACGGGGCGCCCGAGCACCACGTTGCTGATGCCGTGGCCTGCGGTCGCCTCGGCCAAGGTTTTCAGATGCCGCAGATAGCCCGAAATGATGTCGAGGTAGCGTACGCCGCGCCCACCGCCGACGTCAGTGCTTTGTTCCACCAGAGGTGACCCAAGGATGCTCTTCATCGAGCGCATCAAGCGGCCGTCGAGCCCATCCACATACGCGGCCACGGCTGCGCGGCCATACCAGCGCGTGGGCTCGGGGCCGAACTCGGGCACGTCAGCACGGTAGAACACGGCCGTGGGCATGGTGTGGTGGCCAGGCTCCAACTCCACCAAGCGCATGGCGCCGGGCTTTGAGGGGGGACCGTCGGGCACGCCGATGGCGGAGTTGCTGGTACCGAAGTCGATGGCGGCAAAGCCATCGACGCTCTGCTTTTTGGGCGCAGCGGCGTGGCGAGTGGGTGGATTCGTGCGTGCTGTCATGGGGGCGCGGATTCTATGCAGGAGTGCCGACTTTGAAATTGACAGTGGCCCACGGCCTTGTTCGCGGCTTCAGCTTTGCCCCCCGAGGCCGACACTGAAGAACAGCCGCCCAAGGCTCTTCTCGCAGGCTCTCTTACACAAGGTGTCCACCATGACCAGCGCAACCCCAGACCACCCTTTCTGGCAACGTGTGCTGGCGCGCGAAGCAGCCCCTGAACAAGACGCCGCCGACATGGGCACCTGCTTTGGCTTGGAAATGAGCTTGGGTGAGCCAGCACCGCCTTGCCCGGAGACTGCACGGGCCCGACCTTCACCACTGCGCACTTGGTTGACGCGCCTTCGCGACGACCGCCGCAGTCGAGACTGACGCTCAGCTTCCTCGCGAGCGCTCCAGCAGCAGCGTCACAGGCCTCTTGCGCAAGGTCACATCACAGCGGTTTCAAACGGCGAACAAGCGCTCTGCATCAAAGCCTTGGTCCTCGCCTTTTGAGGCCAAGCCGCGCGCTTGGCACACCACGCGGCTGGGCAAGCGCCCGGCACGCGTCACGTTGTAGTCGTGGCGGCAATGAAGATGACCGTGCAGCCACAAGTCGGCACGCGGGATGAGGTCGTCGTCGGCGTTGCAAAAGCTCGCCGTGCCGGGCTGTTTGCCGTAACGAGGGTCGGCACTCTTCAGGCTGGGCGCAAAGTGCGTGATGACCACGGTTTTGTCCCACTGTTTTGACGGCGCGTCACCCAGTTCACGCTCCAACCAGGCACGGCAGACCAGGGCTTCCTCACGCACGGCGGCGACGTCAAACACGGCACCGGCGCGGCGGGCTTTCATCACACGCACAAAGTAGCTGGCGGCGCGTTCGGCGCGTTCACGTTGCAGCTCACCAAACAGGTTGAAGTCGCTCCAGCGCGTGGTGCCCGCAAAGCGTACGCGCTGGCCCTGCGGGCTGGTGAGCACCAGGCTTTGGCGCTCCAACAAGTGCAGGCCCAGGCCACCACACAGCGCGCGAAAAGCGGGCCAGGCGTCCACCAGGTCACGCTCGTCAAACTCGTGGTTGCCCGCCACCACCAACACGGGCACGGGCCAGTTTTTAAAGCGCTCGTAGGCCATCCACGTGGCGTCTATGTCGCCGGCCAACACCAGCACGTCGGCGCCGGGCAGGGGCTGGGCGTCAAAGGTTTCGGTTTCCAGGTGCAGGTCTGACAAGAGCTGGATGTTCATGGCGGGTTGGGTGCGGGCGCCACCCATTCCACCCAGGCGCCATGGGGGTGCGCGTACGCCAGCAGTTCGTCATCACCCTCGGGTTGGGCGCTTGGCCAGGTTCGACAGCGCAACTGCGCAGGTTGGTCTGCCGCGCTGAATTCGTAAGACAACCACACCAATGGCGCCTTGGCCGTGGCGCGCGCACCGGCCGATGTGATGACCGCTTGCAAACGCTGGCGTTCTGGGGCGGCAAGGTATTGCCAGACGATGGAGTGGAAGACCAAGGTGGTTTGGCCTTCGGGCAAGGTGCGCAACTCGCGCTCCAGAAAGCTGGCAGCGTCCATGGCTTCGATGTGCAGGCCGCTTTGGACTGCCCACAGCGCGGCCTTGTTTAGCGCCGCACCCAACAGTTGCAGGCGCTCAGTTTGATCAGGCCACACGTAGCTGGCCAAGCGCTGGCGTTGCGCTGTTTGGGTGATGTCAACGGGTAAGAGGTCGCAGGCGCGACGCGACAAAATGCGTAAGGTCGAAAGCTGGGTTGGCAGTGGAGGCGGTGGGCCCCGCCACTCGCTGGTGATGTGCACGTCGCTTTCACCCGGCCAAGACCAATTCCCGTGATCGTGCTGCCACTGGTCAGCCCACAAATTGAGCCCTGCACTGGCCCCGATTTCAACCAAAGCCAAAGGCAAGCCGGTGCGCTGCGCCACGTACAACCAACCCGGCAACAGCACCGCGCTGCGCCGCACTTCGTTGGTTTGCGGTGCACTGCGCAAAGTGTTTTCGATGTGCGGCCATTGGCTCGTCACGGCCCGGCGCACGGCGCTGGCCAGGTCGGCGTCGGTGGCTTTTATACCCGTGGGCGCCGTACTGGGCCACAGGCTGGACCACGGCTCCTGGCCTTGCAGCGCCAATGCGTGCAGCGCGCCTGTAAAGCGCAGGGCCACCAAGCCTGGGCCTGGGTCGGGCACAAGGGTAAGGAACTGCTCAGCCAGCGCGGCGTCCGCCATCAACAAATCACGTGACAGAGCCAGCAAACGCACCATGAAGGGCGAGCCGAGCTTCGTGCACCATTCGATCTGGCGGTTAAAGGCGGCTTGGAGCTGTTGCTGCGAATGGGTTGGCACTTGGCTCATGTCGCCTCCCCCTTCCGGCAGGGGGGTCAGGAAGCGGGAAGGGGTGACCGACTCAGGCAGCCAAACTGGCTTCGATGCGCGCCTTGGTAGCGGGCAACTCAGCGGGCAGGTGATAGGCCAGCTGGGCAAAGAGCTCGGCGTGCAGGGTGAGCTCAGCTCGCCACGCGGCGTTGTCGATGCCGATCATGCTGTTGAACTCGTCCTGGCTGAAGTCGAGGCCCTGCCAATTCATGTCGCCGTATTGCGGGCTGATGCCAAAGGCGTTTTCTTTGCCCCCGGCGCTGCCTTGCACGCGGCCCATCATCCAGGCCAGCACGCGCATGTTTTCACCGTAGCCGGGCCACACAAATTTGCCATCGGCGCCCTTGCGGAACCAGTTCACGCAGTAAATGCGCGGCAGCACGGCGCCCGCCTTTTGCGCAGCAGCGCCGATGTTGAGCCAATGCTGGAAGTAGTCGGCCATGTTGTAGCCGATGAAGGGCAGCATGGCGAAAGGATCGCGGCGCACGGCGCCGTTACCACCGGCCATGGCGGCGGTGGTTTCACTGCCCATGGTGGCGGCCATGTAAACCCCTTCCGTCCAATTGCGCGCTTCGGTGACCAAGGGCACGGTGGTGCTGCGTCGGCCACCAAAGATGAAGGCCGAGATAGGCACGCCCTGGGCGTTGTCCCAGTCTTCGTCGAGCGCGGGGTTGTTGGTGGCGGCCACGGTAAAGCGGCTGTTGGGGTGGGCCGCTGGTTTTGGCTTTCCATCCACACCAGCGGCTTTGGCGCTGGCGGGTGTCCAGTCCTTGCCCTGCCAGTCGATGAGGTGCGCTGGAGGGGTGACGGTCAAACCTTCCCACCACACGTCGCCGTCGTCGGTGAGCGCCACATTGGTGAACACGGTGTCGCGCTTCATCGACTCCATGCAATTGGGATTGGTTTTGTAGTTGGTGCCCGGGGCCACGCCAAAGTAGCCAGCCTCGGGGTTGATGGCGTACAAACGGCCATCGGCACCGGGTTTGATCCAGGCAATGTCGTCGCCGATCGTCGTCACCTTCCAGCTGCTAAAGCCCTCGGGCGGCACGAGCATGGCGAAGTTGGTTTTGCCGCAGGCGCTGGGGAAGGCAGCGGCCACGTATTGCTTGTCGCCTTGCGGCGAGGTCACGCCCAGGATCAGCATGTGCTCGGCCAGCCAACCTTGGTCGCGCCCCATGTTGGAAGCGATGCGCAGTGCGAAGCACTTTTTACCCAGGAGCGCGTTGCCGCCGTAGCCCGAACCGTAGCTCCAGATCTCGCGCGTTTCTGGGTAATGAACGATGTACTTGGTGTCATTGCAAGGCCACGGGCTGTCAGCTTGGCCATCAAGCAAGGGCGCGCCTACGGTGTGCACGCAGGGCACAAATTCACCGTCATGACCCAGCACGTCCAAAGCGCCGCGGCCCATGCGTGTCATCACGCGCATGCTCATGGCCACATAGGCGCTGTCGGTCAGCTCGATGCCGATATGCGAGATGTGCGAGCCCAGTGGGCCCATGCTGAAAGGCACCACGTACAGGGTGCGCCCGCGCATGGCGCCCCGAAAGAGCGCGGGCGTGCCGTCGGCCTTTCCGGTTTGCAAGAGCGCGCGCATCTCGCCCGGCGCTATCCAGTTGTTCGTCGGGCCGGCTTGCTCTTGCTTGTCGCAGCAAATGAAGGTGCGGTCTTCAACACGCGCCACGTCGCTGGGCGCGCTGCGCGCCAAGTAGCTGCCCGGGCGCAACTCGGGGTTGAGTTTCAGCAAGGTACCACTGGCCACGAGTTGCTCACACAAGCGCTCGTATTCAGCGGCAGAGCCGTCGCACCAGTAGACTTCTTTGGCCTCGGTGAGTGCCGCTACCTCGGCCACCCAGGCCATGAGCCGCGCATGTTTGACATGGGCAGGGGCATTCAGGCGGATGCCTTCCATTGCAGCTTGGTTCACGGAGTTTCCAATCATGGAGTTGAGGATGCGGTATTGGGCGAACGCCGCGTTGTCACCTGTTTTACGTTTGACAGTCGGCGCGGCGCTCGCCCAATGCCACGACCCAGCCGGCCACGCCATTGGCCCCGCAGCAAGCGGGGAGGCGGATTCTGAGCGAAAACCTGCGCCGCCGTAACTCCCCCGTAACCGGCGCGTGCGCGCACCCCATGCAAAATTGCCGCCGCCCCGGCCTCGCAACCCCGCGCCACGAAAGATGCTCATGAACCGAGTCCTCGCCCACACCGGCACCCGCTACCCCATCGTGCAAGCGCCCATGGGCTGGATTGCGCGCCATGCGCTGGCCACCGCGGTGTCCAAAGCAGGGGGCCTGGGGGTCATCGAAACGTCATCCGGCGAAACGGCCAACTGCCAGCGCGAGATCAACCACATGGTGGCCACGGGCCTTCCTTTTGGCGTCAACCTGCCGATCCGCTTTTTGAAAGACGACGCCATGCTGCGATTCGTTTGCGAATCGGGCGTGCGCTTTGTGACCACCTCGGCTGGCAGCCCGGCCAAGTTCATTGCCCCTTTGAAAGCGGCCGGCATCGTGGTTTATCACGCCGTACCCACGCTCGACACGGCACTCAAGTGTGTCGACGCAGGCATTGACGGCCTGGTGGTGGAAGGCAGCGAGGGCGGTGGCTTTAAGAACCCTGAAGAGGTGAGCACGTTGGTGCTGCTACAAGCCATCCGTGAACGCGTGGACGTGCCGCTCATTGCGGCAGGCGGCATCGTCGATGGGCGTGGCATGGCGGCAGCGTTTGCGCTGGGTGCCGAAGGCATTCAGATGGGCACACGTTTTGTGGCCAGCAGCGAGAGCCCCGTGCATGCCAACTACAAGAGCGCCATCGTGGGCGCCGAAGCCACCGGTACCTGGGTGTTGAACAAAAAAGCCACGCCTTGCATCCGCGCTTTGAAGACCGACTACACCGCGCCGATGTTCGACACCGGCATGCTCGCCGCCAACGCCTTCAACGGCATTCAAAACGTTTACTTTGGTGGCGACATGAACGCCGCGCCAGCGCTGGCCGGGCAATCAGCCGGGCTCATTCACAGCGTGGCCTCGGTGCAAGACATCATCGACAAAACGGTGGCTGAGTTTTTTGCCATCACCGGCCGCTTGGCCCAGCTCGCGCAAACCGGCAGCTTTGGCTGAGCGGTTTCAGGCTACGGCGCGGCGCCCACGCGCACGGACCTCGTCCACATGAAGCATGGCACAGTCTCCCCATGCTCGCTTACCGCCACGCCTTCCATGCCGGCAACCATGCCGATGTCCTCAAGCACCTTGTTCTGGTGGCCGTGTTGCGGCACATGAATCTCAAGGACAAGGGCTATCGCTACGTGGACACGCACGCCGGGGCTGGCGGCTATTCATTGCTGGGTGACTACGCTAACAAACGAGGTGAGTATGCCCAGGGTATCGCACCGCTCTTGAAGCGCGGCGACTTGCCCGAGGCGGTGCGCGACTATGTCAAGCTGGTGCGCCAGTTCAACCCCGGTGGTGAACTGTTGCAGTACCCAGGATCACCCGCGCTGGCGCAAATGCTGCTGCGCACACAGGACCAGATGCGCTTGAGCGAGTTGCATCCCACGGACCACAAGATCCTCGCCTCTTACCTGGGTGAGGCCATTGGCACGGAAGTGGCCATGGCTGACGGCTTCGCAACCCTCAAGCGCCACTTGCCACCGCCGCAGCGCCGAGGTGTGCTGCTCATCGACCCGAGTTACGAGGTGAAGACTGACTATGGTCGCGTGCTGGCCGCGCTGCGCGAAGCACTGGCGCTTTTTGCCGACGGCACGGTGATGATCTGGCTGCCTCAACTGCAATTGATTGAAGCCGCGCAACTGCCGCAGCGCCTCAAAGCCAGCGCCGCTGGCGTGGCCAAAAAGGGCTGGTTGCACGCACGTTTGACGGTGACCAGCGGCGGCGAGCGTGGTTTTGGCCTGCTCGGCAGCAGCCTGTTCGTGACCAACCCGCCGCACACCCTGGCGCCGATGTTGCGCGAGGTACTGCCTTGGTTGGTGAGCGTTCTGGGCCAAGACGCCAACGCAGGCTGGGCCGTGGAATCCTCTAACCCTTGACATGATGTGATTTGAGGTCCGCGTGAAATCCCTCGGCGCCAAAGCGCAAGGCCTGCGCCTGGAACGCATGCAAGCGTCGCCCTTGTGGGCGGGCGTGGGCTTTCGCAACATCCACCCGGTGTTGCCGGGCTTGCGGGACACCAGCGCCGAGCGGCCCAGCCTGGGCGACTTCATTTGCAACACCGGGCGGCGGGTCCCGCCAGGCCCGTTGCCGTCGTTCGACCCCCTGTTGGCTTGGTCCCGGCCGGCGCCCAGCGGTCTGCGCGCAACCTGGTTGGGCCACAGCACCGTGCTGCTGGAAATGGATGGCGTGCGTGTGTTGACCGACCCCGTGTGGGGCCAGCGCGCGTCGCCGTCACAACTGGCGGGCCCCAAACGCTTCCAACCCATTCCTGTGGCATTGAGGGCCGTGCCGGATGTCAACGTGGTGGTGCTCTCGCACGATCACTACGACCACCTGTGTTACCCCACCGTGCGCGAACTGGCCAGACTCGGCACGCCTTTTGTCACCTCGCTGGGGGTGGGTGCGCACCTGGAGGCTTTTGGTGTGCCCCCCGAGCGCATCACCGAACTCGACTGGTGGCAAAGCCACACAGTGTCGGGCACGGACTTGGTGATCACCGCTGCACCTTCACAGCATTTTTCAGGGCGCGGATTGAAAGATCGCAACGCCACGCTGTGGTCGTCAATGGTCATGCGCACGCAGCGCCACGGCGTGTTTTTCAGTGGCGACACGGGCTTGACCACGCAGTTCAGCGACATTGCCGCGCGGCTCGGACCCTTTGACCTGGTGATGCTCGAAGTGGGTGCGTTTCATCCTTCGTGGGGCGACATTCACCTGGGTCCCGAGAACGCTTTGAAAGCGCTGAAGATGCTGAGCCCAGGCAACACCTCGCCTGCGTTCTTGCCCGTGCACTGGGGCACATTCAGCCTGGCGCTGCACGATTGGGACGCCCCGGCTGAAACGCTCTTTCAACAAGCGCCGCTGCAAGGCGCGCGCTTGCTGATGCCGCGTTTGGGCGAAGCCATCGAGCCCGCGCACAACGTGGCGGTTGCGCCTTGGTGGCGCGACGTGTTGGCTGCGCCCAAGCGCCGCAGCAGCACATCGGCCCGGCCTGCGACCAGTGCCCTGTCGGGCAAAGCCGTGCCCTGGCCGCTGGACTGAGCGCCCGCAACAACTCTTCGCCCCAATTCGGCCTGAAGCATCAAAGAGACGCCGCGCGTCTCAATGCACAGACTGTGCAGGTGGGTCGCCGCGCCGTTTTTTTGAGCTCGCGAAAAAACCTTTGAACCGGCCGCCTGCAGTACTCGACACATCAACGCTACGAACTTTTTCAGTCCTTCATTTTCAACCGTCACCTTCTCAGGAGTTTCATCATGACCCGCATCACATTCGCCTCCTTCAACTTCAGCAACATCGCCGCTCTGGTTGTTCTGATGGCCGCAACACATGGGGCACAAGCGGTTGAAGTTCAATCCTTCAGCTTCGGTTGCTCCAACCCCGGCTCGATGAGCAGTGGCCACGGTGGTGGCGCTGGCAAGGCCAGTGACGACCTGAAGGCCAACGTCAAGCGCGGTGCCGACGCCGCCCCAAGCTGTGACGTGGCAACACCACGCGACGTCGCCAGCGGCCAAGCCACAGGCAAGGCCGTTGCCGGTTACGACTTGAAAGCGAACAAAAGCGCACGCAGTGCGGCGCCCACGACGGGCGACACACGCCCCCCGGCTGAAGCCCACAAGTACATCGGCACTGTGACCATCGTCAAATAACTTTTGACATGAGCCCTCTCAATTCATCACACATCTGACTCACATCGAAGGATCTTCATCATGAACACGCACTTTCTTCGCAGCCTGATCACCCTTGCCGCACTGGCCAGCACCAACGCCTGGGCTGCTGAATTTCAGCGCACGCCGGGTTCACCCACCGCACCCAGCTCTGACTGCACAGCGCGCAAAGCGGGCGGCGACAAGTCTTTTGACGCCTATTTGAAGATCGAGATGAAAGATGCGATGGTCTCGTCGCGCACAGCACCGCCCACCAGCGCCGGTTGCGACTACGCCATCAAGGAGCAAGGCGTTCGCGCCGGGCGCGAGTCACCCACGCTGCCCACGAGTGACACCAGCGCGCACCGCGAAGCCTCGGCGCCATCGATCAGTGAGAGGCACTCCAAGACGGGCCACGTCACCTTTCTGAAGTGATGGTTTGCCTCGGTCGACTGTGCTCAGGCAAGCAGCCGACCAAGCACCTGTCCAAACCCATGGCGCGGGCACGTCAAAAGCCCGACAGCCTCCTAAAATCACAGCATGTCAGACGACGACCATCGCGAACTGCTGCGGCTTGTCGCCGCGCGCGATGGTGTCAGTCAACACAAAAGCGAAGCCGCCATGGCGCAGCTCTACAAGGCGCTCTCGGGCGCCGTGTTTGCTTTTGTGCGCCAGCGGCTCTACGGCGCTGACGACCACACCGTGCAAGCGGTGGTGGTGGAAACGATGTATGAGGTCTGGCGCGCCGCTGAGCGTTTTGCAGGACAGTCATTGGTCAAGACCTGGGTCTTGGGCATTGCCCGGCACAAGCTGCTGGACGCCGCAAGGCGCGCGCCTTCAGGCCAGTTCGAAGACATCGACGACCACGCCGACACATTGGCAGACGACAGCGCCGACATCACCACACAGCTGGCCCAACAACAGCGCGCACAGTGGTTGGAGTACTGCCTGCAACGTTTGCCTGAAGAGCAACGCGAATGCCTGCACCTGTTGCTGGTGGAAGGTCTCGGCATCGAAGAGATTGCCGCGCTGCAAGCCTGCCCTGGCGGCACCGTAAAAACGCGGGTGTTCCACGCCAAACGCAAACTCAAGGACTGTTTGCTGCGCTGGATGAAGAGTGATGTGCCCGCCTCCGACTTGCCAGGACCTGTGTGACTAATTTTTGACATGACTCAACTAGAAAACTGAACCTGCCCGCGCCACCACACGACACAGCGTCATGAACACACCCGCCCCTGCCCTTGATGCCGACTTGCCACGTGTGCAAGCGCTCTTGCCATGGTTTGCCATGGGTGTGCTCACTGGCGAGGACCAAGCCTTTGTTGAACAGTGGCTGGCAGCGCACGGCGCTGACCACCCGGCGCTGCAAGCCGAACTCGCATGGTTGCTCGGCACGGCCACGCTGGCGCGCGAGAACGCACGCCATACAGCAAACAAACACGCGGCCGTGGCTGGTTTGGGTGACTTGATGGCGCGCATCGCCGCCGAGCGGCCAAGCAGCGCATCGTTGCCCCTGATGGCACGCACTGGCCCCCAAGGTTTGACATGGCTGGCGCGTTGCACTGCTTGGCTTGCCGATAACTTGGCGCCCCGCCGACCTGCCATGGCGCTGGCCGTGGCCGCCGTGGTGCTGGCCCAGACGGTGGTGATCGGTACGTTGTTGACGCGCGAGAACAGCGAACAAGCGCCTTTGTCTGGCCCATCGGTCGGCACCTCTCTTGGCGCCACACAAGGCATGGTCTTGTTCACCGTGGCTTGGCGCGCCGACGCCCGCGAAGCCGACATCCGCGCCTTGCTGGCCAGCACACAGGCGCAAATCGTCGCCGGTCCGTCGGCGCTGGGCTTGTACCGTGTGGCGCTGCCAATTGCACATGCTCCGCTCGGCCTGGCTGCCCTGCGAGCGGCCAGCCACTTGATTGAATCGGTGCAGGCGGAACCATGAAAGCCCGGCGTGCCGCGTTGGCACTTTGCGTGGTGTCTTGCGCGCAACTGGCATGGGCCCAAACACCAGGCCAAAGTGGCGCCGTACCCCCAACACCGTCGCCGCAGTCAGGGTCGCGGGAGAGCGCGCCGCGCAACAACAACCCCGGCCTTCGTCTGCCGGGCTTGTCGATCCAACTCAACTTAGGCGCTCTCTTCAACCGCAGCACGCCGCAAGGTGAAGAGCCCACCGAGCCCGGCCAGGTGCTGGTGTTGTGGCCCGACGAGGCCAGCGCTGGTGAAGGCCAGCGGTTCTTGCAACAACGTGGGTTGGTGGCTGATCAACGTTCGACGTTGGTTGAATTGGGTTTTGTCTTGGCGCTTTATCAGTTGCTTGACGACCGCGCTGCGCTGGCGCTGCGCGACGACTTGCGCGCCTCGCAGCCCGGCTGGGTGGTGGACCTGAACGCGCGTGCCCGGCCACACCAACCCCAGCTGCGCACACGCACTCCTAACGCAGCAGCGGGCGCCACCACTGCGCGATTGTTTGCGCAGCAGATGCTCGGTTTGGCGGCTGGCGCCTTACCGCCATCGGCAATCGAACTGGGTGTCGTCGACACGGCGATTGACCACGCGCTCTTGGCCACGCCCGCCGATGCGGCAGGGTCCAACTGGAATGGCAGCCAGATCACCGTGCGAAGCATGCTGGCCAGCAGCGACACGCCCGCCCCCAGCGCCCATGGCAGCACTGTGGCCTTGCTGATGGCCAGCGCGCCACTGCCTAACGGCTTTGCCGGCGCCGCACCCGCCGTGCACCTGCACTGGGCCAGCGCCATGCGCAAAGTGGGCAAGACCGACAGCACCAACAGTTGGCTCTTGGCGCAAGCATTTGAATGGTTGCTGGCGCAAAAGGTGCAGCTCATCAACCTGAGCCTGGGCGGCACGGGCGACGAGATCTTGCGCGCCATCACCACACGCGTGTTGGCCAAAGGGGTGGCGGTGGTTGCGGCAGCGGGCAATCGCGCCGACACCGCGCCCGTCTACCCAGGCGCCTACCCGGGTGTGTGGGCTGTGACGGCCGTGGACGCGGCGGGCCAGCCCTACCGCAGCGCCACGCGCGGCGCTCACGTGAGCTTTGCCGCGCCCGGTGTGGACGTGTGGGTGCCTGAAGTGATGGGCTTGGTGGCGCTGCGCGGCGCGAGCGGCAGTGTCGCGTCTGGCGTCGCGTCTGGCGTCGTGTCAGGCGTTGCGTTGATCCCCGGGCGTTACGTCAGCGGCACGTCTTACGCCACCGCCTTGGCCAGTGCCGCCCTGGCCCGGCTGCCTGCCGCGTTTTGGCAACTCACACCCGAGGGGCGCAAGAGCCAGCTGTGCGGCACCGCACGTGCCCCGCAGAACAATGACGTCCCCATGGGTTGCGGTGTGTTGCACTTTGAGATGAGCAGCGCGAAGGCTGCTGGCGCGGGCACGTCAAGCGCCGCGTTGGTGACCAGGTCGCCGTGACCTGCCTGTGCGCTCGCAACTCAGCTCACAACGCAGCTCACAACTCGTCAGCCTCCACCAGCAAACTTCGCCGCAGCGCGCCCCGGGTGGCAACCTGCACCGTCACGCGCAATGCTTGGCCCGCGGGCACCGTGGCAGCAAAGCGATAGTCCAGGCCGTCCCAGTGGCCGGGGTTGCTGGTGCCAATGCGTCGGCTCCATTGCCGCGCGCCATTCACGTGCACGGTCATCTCGTGCCACGCGTCACCTGTTTCGGATGCGGTTCTGGCGTCGGTTTTGACGTCGGCAGGCAAGCGCACAGTCATGGCGCAAGCCACCTCAAAACGCCGCTCCCGTCTGGCGTCGGGCGGCACGCGCAACGCCGCCAGCGCGGCGTCACCCACATCTGCGCACCAACGCTCGGGGCGGCTGGATGGCGGGGATTGCGGCGGTGCGGCAGCCGGTTTGCGCGCGCTAGCGCGTTGTTGCATACCCAAGGGTCAGAGCAGTCCGTGGGGAACGATTGGCCAGAGCAGCAAGATCTTCAGGCGCAACCAAAACGTCGAGTCGGGCTCATCGTCCACAACCACCTCTTTGCCGTCTTCCATGGTCACCCACTCCAAGCCTCGGCCGTTGGCCAAGCGTCGCACGCGGTAGGCGTTTTGCAGGCGATCGATGTCGATCACGCGCAAGAGCTCACTTGCCAGCTCGGGGCTTTCGATGACGGCACCGAGCTCGGTGTTGATGGTGGCCGAACGCGGATCGAGGTTCATCGAGCCGACAAAAATGGTCTTGCGATCGATCACAGCCAACTTGGCATGCAGCCGCCCTAACGACGCGCCGAACAGGTTCTTGCGCATGTTGCGCTTGAGGCGTGACGAGCTGATCTCATACAGCTCCACGCCAAGGTCGAGCATGGGCACGCGGTAGTCGTAGTACCCGAGGTGCACCGCTGGCTCATCGGTCGCGCCCAACGAATTGGTCAGCATGGACACGCTGACATTGCGCCCGCGCAGCTCACGAATCAACTGCATGCCGTCCTTGCCCGGCACGAGGTAAGGAGACGAAACGACGAGCTCGGTCTGCGCTTTGCGCAGTGCCTCGAACACGTTGTAAGTGACGCTGGTCTCCATCAGTTCGCCGTCAGTCTCGCCGTCAAATGGCTTGTCCGGGTGGTCGGCAAAAACGTAGGCGTCGGCCCAGATCAGCGCCAACCGCCCGCGGTCCAGATCTTCGGAAAGCGGGCCATAACCCAAGATGTCAGTGGCCGGCAGGGGCCCAGGCGGCGGGGTCTTCTCCAGCCCCGTCCAGCCTTCGAACTTCTGACGCAGCATGTCGGCACTGAGTGCACTGCGCGTGACCGCGTGAATCGGGTAGACGGCGTCGGCGTTCCAGTAACGGTCGAACAAGGCCTGTGCTGGCTCGACGATGAAACCGACCGTGAAGGCGTCGACATCGATGTAGTTGTCGCTCGCACTGCGCAAGAAGTATTCATTGGCCACGTTGCGCCCGCCAATCACCGCCATCGCACCGTCGGCAATGAACAGCTTGTTGTGCATGCGGTGGTTGACGCGTTTCCAGTCGCCCACCGAAGCCAGGAACCGTATGGCCTGCCCACTTTCGCGCAAGCAACAGAAGGGATTGAAGATGCGCACTTCGACGTTTTTGTGGGCGGCGAAGGCGAGGAAAAACTCATCCTGCCCGCCGGTGTAGAAATCATCGATAAGGAGCCGCACCCGCACGCCGCGATTTGCCGCGTCGCGCAGGGCGCGCAGCAGCCAGCGCCCGGTCTCATCGTTTTCGAGATGGTAGTACTGCACGTCCAACGACACCTCTGCGCGTTGCGCCAGTTGGATGCGCGTGTCGAGCGAGAACTTGCCCAGCGGCAGGAGTCGGAAGCCTGATTTCTGCCCCTCAGGGACATCGCTGCTGGCAATGCGGCCCAGCGTGCTGTCTTTGGACAAACCAATCGCTGTGCTCGCTATGGCTTGTCGATCAACCGTCGCAAACGAGGCGCAGCCGCCGAGCATGCCGAGCAAGGTGACGGCAACCAGATAGCGACTGGCAGTCAGCCAGATTGGCGGCGCGCAATGGAGCAAGTCGTGCAGAGTCATACAAGCTCGGGTGGTGATGCCCTGTGGTCAAGACGTTCGCCAAGTGTCACCGATGTGTCGGGTCGGGTCAGAAATCATTACGGGTCCAGCCGGCGTCCAGCGGGCGCCCAGCAGGCTTTCGGCGCATTCAAGTGCACCGCGCCAGAACCCGCGACAATGCTGCCCCGTCCTTGTTGGCGCGCTAGTTCGCGCAACGCTCACATGTCTGCCCTTTCCGCTGCACCTGAATCGCCCGATTCACCCAATAGCCCGACTTGCGCCACCAAGACGGCCACACCACTGATCGACCCGTCGAGCTTGGATGTGGCGCAGCAATCAGCTGCTGAGACAGGTGCAAGTGCCGCCGCTAGTGCCGTGGATGCAGCGCCTGAGGTTGCGGGTTCTGGTGCAGGTGAGGTTGCAGGTGAGGTCAAAGTCGCTGTCGAACACGCGCCAGCGGCCCCTGCCATCCCGGACCTGCCCCCCGCCGTGTGCGCAGCGCGTTTGGCCGAGCTCTTTCCGGCCCTGTTTGCGCCGCCGGCCAAACCCATCAAACTCCGCATTCACACCGACATCCAGCTGCGTGCGCCGGGCATCTTTAACAAGCGAAGTTTGTCGATTTTTTTGCATCGCCACACCACCAGCACGGCGTACTTGCGTGCCCTGGCCACGGCGCCGCAGCGTGTGGACTTGGACGGCAACGCGGCAGGTGACATTGCAGAAGAACACCGCAGCGCAGCCGCCACAGAACTTGCGCGGCGCAAAGAAATTGTTGAAGCACGCCGCGCTGACGAGCGTGCCTTGCAGCAAGAGCGCCGCCGTGAAGAGCAGCGCGCAATCCACATCGAAGCGCAGCGTGCCGCCAAGGCGGCCGTGAGGCGTGAAGAAGCGCGCGATGACCAAGCGCGGCGCGACCGTGCCGCCCTGCTGCGGGCCTATGACGCGTCGAGCATCACCCGCGCCAACTTTTGCGTGCTCAAGGGCATCAGCGAAACCGAACTTGAAGCGCAACTGCAATTGGCCAAACAAGACGCCACGCAACGGC
>JAYVRO010000368.1:0-4595 GCA_043776165.1 Rubrivivax sp.
AGGGGTCGACAAAGTGTGCATTGGCGCTGTAGACCCCAACCAAGGGGCCCAGGCTGGTAGGTGACAGATCGTCGTAAAAGGCCACCAGCCGCGCCATCCGAGGGTCGGAAGGTGGCTCGCTGGCTGTGCCGACACCGGCTTTGGTTTTTGCGTCCGCAACAGTCTCCGATTTGTTAACAGTTGACATCATGATTTTGTGAACCAGCGGACAGCGGCAAAGTAAGCGCGGTGGGGCAGCCACCGCATGAGCCCCACCCACAGCGTGAAGCGTTTAGGAAAAGCGATCTCGTACTGGCCCCGCTGCCAGCCCAGCAGCATGCTGCTGGCCGCTTGCTCCGGCGTGATCAGTGCGGGCATCTTGAAGGCGTTTCCTGCTGTGAGCGGTGTCGCAACAAACCCCGGGTTCACCACCGAGACACCCACGCCCAGTGGGTGCAAGTCGAGGTAGAGCACATCGGCCAGGTGTTGCAGCGCGGCTTTGGTCGGACCATAGGCCAGGGCATTGGGCAAACCACGGTAGCCAGCCACACTGGCCACCAGGCTGATGTGCCCACTTCGTTGATGGCGAAAGAGCGGCAGCACAGCAGCCAACAAATGAAGCGCGCCTTGGTAGTTCACGCGCCAGTGCTGCATGAGTTCGGGCAAATCAAAGCTGGCGCTTGTCATAGCTTTGTAGTGGCCAGCGCAGTAAACCACCACGTCGATGTGGCCGCACCATTGGCGTACATGCTCGGTGGCCACTTTCATGGCCTCGGGGTCAGTCACATCAAGGGTTAACAAACGGCTGCCTGGGTGCTCGGCCGCAAAAGCTTGCAGCGCCGGCGCGTTGCGCGCCGAGACCATCACCTTCGCGCCCCGGCCGTGCAGTTGGGACGCGGTGGCCCGGCCGATACCCGTTGAGGCCCCGAGGATCCACACCACCTTGCCGTGCCAGTCCTGTAAGCGGGGGTTCAAGCTCATGAAGTCGAAAGCACTCATGGCTTGTCTCCTTGAAAGTCGCTGCGCCAGCGCCACAGCAGGGCCGCCGCCAGGAGCTTCAGCAAGCAAGGCACGATCACGTAGGCCGCGCTCAGCGCGAGCAGGGCTGCCTCATCGCGTTGACCCGGCGCGTAGCCGGCCAGGGCCAGAAGCGGCAACGCGACACCCGCTGCCAAACCCAAGTTGAGCTTGCTCGCAGAGGTCCACCAACCGACATAGACGCCCTCGTTGTGACTGCCAAACGGGCTCACTGCCGAGCGTTGAATGACGCCGACAAGCAAGGCGCCTGGTGCGGTCAACTCGGTGCCCAAAGCCAGTCCAGTGACGACGCATACAAGCGCAAAACCCAGCACATCGCCGTGACCCAGTGTGAAGGCATAGGCAAAGGCCACGCAGGCCACGGCCATGGCCGCCAGCCATGCACGTGTGAGGCCCCACCGTGCGGTGGCGCGCACGCCCAAGGGAACGCCGCACAGCGCCGCAGCGAAGTACAGGCCGAGCAAAACCGGCTCCCAAGGCGCACTGCCCAAGCGGTCGCGCACAAAAAACAGCACCAAGGTGGCGGGCACCGCGCTGGCCACACCGTTCAACATGTACACGCCCAACAGTTTGCGAAAACGGACGTTGCGCCACGGTGCTCGCCAATCTGGCAGTGAAGGCTTTGCAGGTGCAGTCACACTCAACCCAGCAGAGACGCCGAGTGCGGCATGGCCGCGTTCGATGCCAGGCACCTGCGTCAGCAGCAAAAGGCCCAACAACAGCGTGCCGCACAGCACCCAAGTGCTGGTGCCCATGCCCGCCACAGCGGGAATCAGACTGGCCATCAACACACCGATCAAGGCCATGCCCTCACGCCACGCCACCCACTGCGCGCGCTGCGTGGCGTTGCCGCCCAGACGCGCGCCAAAAGCTTGGTGTGTTACGGCCAAAGTGCTGAAAGCGGCGTAGGTGAGAACCAACATGCTTGCAAGCCAAAGCAACAAACCCGGGCCGCTCATCGCGATGCCCATGCGAGGCACCACAAAGAGTGCGGCAAAGCCCGCACCAACCCCCACTGCGGCCAGGCTAGCGAGCCGCCAGACCAGGCGCATCGAGCGCACAAACAGGGTGTCGACCCAGCGGCCAATGAAGGGGTCCAAAGCCGCGTCGAGCATTCGGGTGGCGAGCAGCACCAAGCCCAGTGTCGCCAGAGGTACGGCCGGCTGCTGCACATGAAGCTCGGCGGGCGGTTCGGCATACAGCGCTGGCAAATGCACGTAGAGCGGCAGGGCCAAAAAAGCCAGAGGCAGGCCCAGCGCGCCGTAACTCAACCCGGCGCGCCAGGGGACCGTGACTGCCTGCACGGCGCGCTACCGCTTGCGCAGCGTGAACTGCACAACGTTGGTATTGCCAAGCAAAAACGCGGCTTCGCACAGCGCCAGGTAGTAGTGCCAAATGCGCACAAAACGAGCGTCAAAACCCAAGGCGACCACCGCTTCTTCTTGTGCCGTGAAGGCCAGGCGCCAACGACGCAAGGTTTCGGCGTAGTCCAGGCCAAAGGCCAGTTGTTTGACGACCTCAAAACCTGCACTGTGGGCCAGCGCCTCAAAGGCGTCGGCGGTGGGCAACAACCCCCCCGGGAAAATGTATTGCTGCAAAAAGTCGCTGGAGCGCGCATATCGCTCGAAGAGGTCTTCACGCAAGGTGATGGTCTGCACACAAGCCAAGCCGCCGGGCTTGAGTGCGCCACGCAAGGTGTCGAAATACGCGGCCCAGTACTCGCGGCCCACAGCCTCAAACATCTCGATGGAAACCACGGCGTCAAAGGGCCTGAAGTCCGGGTGCTGGGTCAGTGCTCTGTAGTCTTGCAGGCGCAGCTCGCACTGCTGGGCAACACCTGCGTTGGCCACCCGCCGTTGCGCCCACACCAACTGCTCTTTGGACAAAGTCAGCCCCGTGACGTGCGCGCCAAATTCCTGAGCTGCCATTTCGGCCAGGCCGCCCCAGCCGCAGCCGATTTCAAGCACTCGCGAGCCCTTGGCGACACCGGCTTGCTCAAGCGATCGGCGCAGTTTGGCTCGCTGCGCTTGTGCCAGAGGTTGTTGCAAGTCACCGCCAAAGAGTGCGCTGGAATAGCTCATCGTGTGGTCCAGCCACAGGGCATAAAAGGCATTGCCCAGGTCGTAATGCGCGTGGACGTTTTTTGCACTGCCGCTCAGTGAATTGCGGTTGCGCCAGTGTTTGAGCCGAAACCAAAGCGCTCCCCACCAAGAGCCGTACACCACTTGCTCCAACTCGTCGCGGTTGGCCACCAACAAGCTCAACAAGGCGGTGAGATCCGGCGTGGTCCATTCGCCCGAGATGAAACCCTCGGCAAAGCCGATGTCACCGGATTTGAGCGCGCGGGTAAAGACGTTCCAGTTGTGAATCTGCAAAAACACCGAGGGCCCATCCTGCCCAAAGCGGCGCTGGCTGCCGTCGGGCAACTGCATGTCCAACACACCGTGTTTGAGCTTGCCCAGCAAAGCCAACACCGTGCGGGCCGATGCCGGCGGTGTCGATGCGCTCGGATTGTTAACAATCGACATGCCTTGAACAAGATGCGCAGCGGCGTGATCGACGGACCTGGGGTTTGAAGTGGGGCTTGAGTTCATCGCGAAACAAAGTGGTCAGGTGGCTTGGGTAACGAATGAAATGACACACGCTTGATGGCCAGGCGAAGCGCCTGCCAATGAATGCGCAAAACGACGGCCAGCGTCATCAACGGCATCCCCCAAAAAGCGCGGCGTGTGTTGGCGCGGTTGAGCAAACGCAATCGTCCGCCCAGGCTGGTTTGCAGCAATGGGCCGCCGTCGTCGTGGTGGTCCACACGCGCCAAAACGCGACCCGCCGCGTGTGGTGCGCCCCCGCTCATGTCAAAACGGAAACGGTAGTCACCCTGCACGGCGCAAAAAGGCGAAACATGAAAAACCTTGTCGGCTTGCATCTGCGCCCGCCACGCCAAAGACGTGCCCGTCAGCAAGTAGCAGTGGCGCTGGCCAAAGGTGTTGTTGACCTCGGCCACCACGGCGGCCAACGTACCGTCCACCCTATGTGCGTACCAAAAGCTCACTGGCTTGAAGGCATAACCCAGCACGCGCGGGTAGGTCTGCAACCAGACCTCGCCTTGCGCATCGGGCACGCCCTGGTCCTGCAGCATGGCGTCGAACCAGGCCAATGCGTCATCACGGCCGTCGCCGTGATCAGCATCAAAAAACGACAACGCGCCAAAACGATTGCGCGTCAGCCCAGCACAACCGTTGCCGCGAAGCGCTCGCAGCGGCAACATAAAAAAATAGCTTGCGTAGCTGAACTGATGCAGCACCGGGCGCAGCCGGCGATGCCAAACGCGACCAAAGCCGATGAGCGCTTGTGGTTCAGCTTGGGCCTGTGATTTGCCCTGTGACTGGGCGTGTGACTGGGCCTGCGCAGTTGCGTCGGGCACGGTAAGTCCGTTCTTCGTTGCGGCCATCACGCAGCACCTGACATGCGGTCGTCGAGCAAGGTATCCAAGTCCTCAACCTGCGCACAGGCCAGCACGCTTTGCGCAGTTGCCAAGCCCGAGCGCAAACCGTCTTCATGAAAACCATAGCCTGTCC
>JAYVRO010000369.1:0-4576 GCA_043776165.1 Rubrivivax sp.
GCCGATGGAACCCGCAGCGCCGGGTTTGCTTTCCACCAGCACTTGCTGGCCCCACAGCTCGCTCATCTTTTGCGACATGATGCGACCCATCAAGTCAGAGCTGCCGCCCGCTGGGTAGGTCACGACCATGCGCACGGGTTTGGAAGGGAAGGTCTGGGCATGAGCTTGCCCTGGTACTGCCAAGGGCGCGAGTGTGGCCAAACACATTTTCAGCAACTGCTGCTGAAACTGGCGACGAGAAAGGCTGGGGCGAGTCGGTGCGTAGGCCATGGTGTCTCCGGCTGGTTCAGGACCCACGCTACATTATCAAATGCTAATTAAGCATCCTCAATTTCCCTCATGCTGAACACCCTTTTCACAACACCCACGCTGGCCGGCCGCGCCGATCAAACCCTGGCACTCAACATGAAGTTGTTGGCCCACCATGAGCTGGCGGGTTACGGCGGTTTGGGCGAAGGCATGGCCTTGCAGCTCTTGCCTGACGGGCGGCGTGTGATGTGGCTGGCGCATGAATCTGCGCCGAAGAATTTTTCAGGCGTTGATGTCACCGATCCGCGCGCACCCAAGCTCATCGTGCAGACCGATTTGCCGCACATGAAGCTGCGCAGCAACTCGCTGGACGTTTGCGGCAATGTGCTGGCCGTGGCCTACCAGGCCAGCAGCGTGGGCATCCAACCAGCGGGTGTTGATTTGTTTGACATCAGCACGCCAGAGGCGCCGCGTCTCATCTCGCACTTCGACTGTTCCGGCCCCTGTTCGCGCGGTGTGCACGCGCTGTGGTTTGTGGACGGTCGCACCATCCACATGTCGGCAGGCGCGGCTGACTTTCAACCACGCCACCCACTCGACGATCAGTGTTATCGCATCCTCGATGTGTCAGACCTCACGCGCCCCAAAGAAGTGGGCCGTTGGTGGTTTCCTGGCACGCGCGAAGGTGATGCCGAGTCGCCGCCCAAGCGCCTGCCCGCGCCCTTTGACATGGGCTTTCGCGCGCACAACACCAATGTGTTTCCCGAGCAGCCCCACCGCGCTTACGTGGGCTACATCGATGGCGGCGCTTTTGTGCTCGACATCGCCAACCCAGCGCAGATTAAGGTCGTGGCGCACTGGAACCCGTCGCCGCCTTTCAACGGCTTCACGCACACCGTGCTGCCGCTCTTCAACCGCGATCTGTGGGTGGTCAGCGACGAGTGTGTGATGGACGGCGGTGCCGACTGGCCCAAGCTGGTGTGGATGATCGACGCGCGCAACGTGGCCAACCCCGTGCCCATTGGCACCTTCCCCGCCCCGCCCTTCAACACCTTTGCCAAACGCGGTGGCCGCTTTGGCGCCCACAACCTGCATGAGAACCTGCCCGTGCCGGGCTCGTTCGTCTCCGACACCTTGATCATCGGCAGTTTTTTCAACGCCGGTGTTCGTGTCTACGACACCACCGACCCCTACCGCGTGGAAGAAGTGGCCTACTACGTGCCCGGTGCGCCAAAACTCTCGCCAGCCGGTGCCGTGCAGTTGAACGACGTGTTTGTTGACGAGCGGCGCGTTGTCTACACGGTGGATCGCTTCACGGGTGGGCTTTACATTCTTGAACTTAACATTTGAAGTTGCTGGAATGAAGCCTGACCGTGAGTGACATCCGTGAATGACGCCCGTGACCCCCTCGCTGGCCGCATCCCCGTCACACTGATCACGGGATTTCTGGGCAGTGGCAAAACCACGCTGCTGTCGCGCTTGGTGCGACATCCTTTGATGCGCAATGCGGCGGTGGTCATCAACGAGTTGGGCGAAGTCGGTATTGACCACGACTTGGTCACGCAATCGTCAGAGAACATCGCGCTCTTGGCCAACGGCTGCATCTGCTGCTCTTTGCGCACCGATTTGCAAGACACCTTGCGTGACCTCTTTGCGCGCCGCCGTGCGGGTGAGCTGCCCGACTTCGACCGCGTGATCGTCGAGACCACCGGCTTGGCCGACCCCGCACCGGTGGTGCAAACCTTGGTCAGCGACACGCTCTTGGCAGCGCACTACCGGCTCGACGGCGTGGTGACACTGGTGGACGCCGTGAACGCCGCCACGCAACTGGCCAACAACGCCGAGCCGGCCAAACAAATTGCGTTGGCCGACCGCGTGCTCATCACCAAAAGCGACCTGGCCGATGCCGCGCAAGTTCAAGCCGCGCGTGACGCCGCGCATGACATCAACCCGCACGCGCTTGTGTCGTTGGTGGTGATGGGCGCTATCGAGCCCAGCGAACTGAGCGGGCTGGGCTTGGCAAGCGCCCGTGCCAGCGCCGAGACCTTGAGTTTTCTGGGTGAGCCGCTGCAACGCGACAACGCAAGCCTTGGCCACAGTGAACGTCCACTGTCACGCCGTCCGCCCCTGCACAACAGCAACATCAGCACCCAAACGCTGCGCTTTGACAGGCCGTTCAGCTGGCCCGCGTTTTCAGCGGCACTGGAGCTGCTCGCGGCCCTGCGCGGCCCCGACTTGCTGCGCGTGAAAGGCATCGTCAATGTCGATGGTCAGCCCGTCGTGGTGCAAGGCGTGCAGCACATCTTTCACCCGCCCGTCACCCTGGACCGTTGGCCCAGCGCGGACCACGGCACGCGGTTGGTGTTCATCAGCCGGGGGTTGGACGGCGCCGTGATCAGGAACCTCTTGACAGCTGTGGCGGCGGCGGGTTCTTCACCGCTTTGATCGGCGCGGTGCGCAAGCAGGATCGCCGCCTCTCCGCAGCAGCGTTCGTCGCCCCTCGTGCTGCCCGTCAAAAAACTGTAAGCTCATTGCAAAAGAGTCGCGCCATGCCAAAGTTTGCGTCATGCTGAACGTCCTGAACGCCATCCAACTCGTGGTCTATATCGCCTTGTTGGCGTTGCTGGGGCAGGGGGTTTTGTTCTTGCTGGTGGGTCCGCGGCGCGACACCAACTTCTTCTACAAGTTGCTGCAGGTGTTGAGCAAACCTTTCACATGGCCGGTTCGCAAAATCACGCCCAAGCGAATAGGCGACAGTCAGGTACCGATCGTCACTTTTTTGCTGCTGGTCATCGTTTATGCCGTGGTGACCTTTGAGCGCGTTGATCTGTGCGTCACCTCGGGCCTGGTGGGCCAGCCGGGGTGCCGCTGATGGACATCGGCTACCTAGCGTCGAAGTGGCGGGCCATCGGCTTGTTGGTACTGGGCCGCAGGGTTGCCGCTCATGCTGTGTTCGACGCCATGCTCAAGCGCTGGCCCGACGACGTTCATGCCTTGGCCAGCCGCGCACACCTGCTTGCACAGGCCAACAAGTTTGTCGCTGCGTTGGCGGATTCACATCGGTTGGTGGCGCTGCGGCCAGGCCATGGGCGCACTTGGTTCAATCACGGCTTCATGCTCGAAGCCGCCGACATGCTGGACGAAGCTGAGGCAGCTTTTCGGCGTGCCACCGAACTGAGCCCTGAACTTGACCGCGCGTGGTACGGCTTGGGCCTGACGCTCATCCGCCTGCGTCGTTACGACGACGCGGTGGTGGCTCTCAAGCGCAACACCGAGCTGCAGCCAATGAGTCCTCACGGCTGGTACCAGCTTGCCTGCGTGCACCTCGATCGGCATGAGCCCGAAGAGACGCTGAAGATCATCCGTCATCTCAAAGGTTTTGAGCCCAAAGTGGCGGCTCAACTCGAGCGTGAAACTGGCTTGCTGGCGCGGACGGTTGCAAAGGCGGCATGAGCCGGGGCGGCGTGGCCGCAGTCTTATTGGGTTTGACTTCTTATGAGCTTTCAACAAGGAGGTGACGGCCGTGACGGTGAGTGACAACCACCAGCGCTATTGGCGGAAGAACTTGCGGATCACTGGCATCCTCATGTTCATCTGGTTCGTTGTGACCTTTGTCATGGCCTACTTTGCGCGCGACTTCAACTTCACGTTTTTCGGCTGGCCGTTCAGTTTCTGGATGGCTGCCCAAGGATCGCTGATCGTCTACGTGGGCATCATCTGGTACTACGCGAACTACATGAAAAAACTCGACCAAGAACACGGCGTGGCTGAGGAGGAGTGACGTGGCAGGCCTGAACTTTGAAACCTCAGCGGGAGTTTCCAACAAGGAAGCCAATGCAGCTTTCAAAAGGGGACTCAACAAAATCTACGGCTGGTACACCGGGGGCTTCATTGCCTTTGTGCTGGTGCTGGCTGTGGCCGAGCAGTGGGGTTTGTCGCGCTCCGTGATCGGCCTCGTTGTCCTGGCCGCCACCGTGGCCTTGTATGCCGGCATCGGCATCATGAGCCGCACCAATGATGCCGCCGAGTACTACGTTGCCGGGCGGCGCGTGCCGGCCGTCTACAACGGCATGGCCACGGGCGCCGACTGGATGAGCGCAGCCTCGTTCATCGGCATGGCGGGCACCCTGTATCTCACTGGCTACGGTGGCCTGGCCTACATCCTCGGTTGGACGGGCGGCTACTGCCTGGTGGCGCTTTTCTTGGCGCCCTATCTGCGCAAATTCGGGCAGTTCACGATCCCCGACTTTCTGGGCGCGCGCTTTGAGGGCAACATCCCGCGCTTCGTGGGCATCCTGGCGGCGATCCTGTGCTCCTTCACCTACGT
>JAYVRO010000370.1:0-4566 GCA_043776165.1 Rubrivivax sp.
TGGGGCCGATGAAGCTGTTCAGGCTCATGACGATGGCCTCGCGGATCGGGTCGATCGGCGGGTTGGTCACCTGGGCGAAGAGCTGCTTGAAGTAGTTGAAGAGCGGTTTGTTTTTGTCGCTCAGTACGGCCAAGGGTGAATCGTTGCCCATGGAGCCGATGGCTTCTTCGCCGTTGGCGGCCATGGGGGTGAGCAAGAACTTCAAGTCTTCTTGGGTGTAGCCAAAGGCTTGCTGGCGGTCGAGCAGGCTGTCAGTGAAACTCAAACGTTCGCCACTCGTGGGCAAGCTATCGAGCGGCACGCGCACGTTGTCGATCCACTGGCGGTAAGGGCGGGCGTTGGCGAACTGGTTTTTCAGTTCTTCGTCGTCGATGATGCGTCCCTGTTCGATGTCGATCAAGAACATCTTGCCCGGCTGCAAGCGCCACTTTTTGACGATCTTGCTCTCGGGAATGGGCAGCACGCCGCTTTCAGAGGCCATCACCACGAGGTCGTCGTCGGTGACGATGTAGCGCGCTGGGCGCAGGCCGTTGCGGTCGAGTGTGGCGCCGATTTGCTTGCCGTCGGTGAACACCATGGCGGCCGGGCCGTCCCAGGGTTCGAGCATGGCGGCGTGGTATTCGTAGAAGGCGCGGCGGCGGGCGTGCATCAGCTCGTGCTGTTCCCAGGCCTCGGGGATCATCATCATCGCGGCATGGGCTAACGGGTAACCTGCCATGACCAAGAGTTCGAGCGTGTTGTCAAAAGTGGCGGTGTCACTCTGGCCTTCAAAGCTGATGGGGTAGAGCTTTTTCAAGTCGTCGCCCAGCACGGGGCTCTTCATGACGCCTTCACGCGCGCGCATCCAGTTGAAGTTGCCTTTGACGGTGTTGATTTCGCCGTTGTGCGCGACAAATCGGTAGGGGTGGGCCAGCGGCCATTCTGGGAAGGTGTTGGTGGAAAAGCGCTGGTGCACCAGCGCAAAGGCGCTGACCACACGCGCGTCTTGCAGGTCCAGGTAATAGGTGCCAACTTGGTCGGCTAACAACAAACCTTTGTAGATAACGGTGCGGCAGCTCATGCTGGGCACGTAGTACTCGTGGCTGTGCGTGAGCTTGAGCGCTTGGATGGCGGCGCTGGCGGTTTTGCGGATGACGTAGAGCTTGCGTTCCAGCGCGTCGGGCACGATCACGTCGGTGCCACGGCCGATGAAGATTTGCCGGATGACGGGCTCTTTCTCGCGCACCGTGGGGCTCATGGGCATGGCGCGGTCCACAGGCACATCACGCCAACCGAGCAGCACTTGGCCTTCGTTTTTCACGGCCCGTTCCAGCTCTTGTTCGCAGGCCAAGCGGCTGGCGTGTTCTTTGGGCAAAAAGATCATGCCGGCGCCGTATTCACCGGGAGGCGGCAGCTTCACGCCCAGGGTGCCGTCGGGGGCTTGGCCTTTGGCGGCCATCTCAGCGCGGTAGAAATCGTCGGGAATCTGAATCAGGATGCCGGCGCCGTCGCCCATCAATTTGTCGGCACCGACCGCGCCCCGGTGGTCCAGGTTCTCCAGAATCTTCAAACCCTGTTCAACGATGTGGTGGGCGCGCTGGCCTTTGATGTGGGCGATGACACCTACACCGCAGGCGTCGTGTTCGTTGGCGCCGCTGTACAGGCCGTTGGCCTGGGCCGCTTGCACCTCGGCGGCCGACGCAACCAAGGAGGCACTTTGGACGTCGCACAGGGGCGAGGTTGCAGCTTGGGGCTGGTTGTCTTGAGACTGGGTTTTCATGCGACGGCCGAGGTGATTTACAAGCGGAGCGTGAGCGTACCGCGCCGCAGCATCGCTGGAAGAGATATTAAATAGGGTCAGAGCATATTTAAAATGCTGTTGTTTGGCTCCAAATTAAATAAGGGACACATCATTGGTTTCCCGCTTCAACGCAGCGGGCCGTCCTCGCGGGCGCGGCGCGCAGGGGCGGGAAGAGGTCTCGCTCATTGCCTGGGCAAACGCGGTCGAGCCCAGTGGCCAGCCGCCCGACAGCGCCTGGGCCAACGCAGCGCTCGGCCCGGGTGGCAGGGGCTCGTCCAAAAGTGTTTGATAACCCGATTCACGCTCGAAGGGCGTATTGCCCAAGGCCCAGTACTCGGGCGGCTGCACGATGCCCACGCCATGCGGCACATGCGGCTGACCGGTGCGCAGGTTGGCGCTGCTCCAAGCTTCGGGTTCTAGGCCCTGGGACGACCCAATAGCCGCGGGCATGGCTTGGCTCTTGTCCGCATAGCGCATCGCCCACAAGGTGGCAGTGCCGGGCTCCACCACGCAACTGCGAAAGCGGCCATTCCACAACGTACCGCTACGGCCGTGATGCTGGTTGTAGGCGCGCACATAGCGGCGGCCTACCGCTTGCACGCAACCCGCCAGTTGATCTGCTGCGCTGGGTCGCACCAGCAAAACCATTTCTGCGCGACGCAAACTGTAGGCGTGGATGGCGAGCCGGTGCTCGGCCAGCGCTTGCTGCAAGGCGTGGGCGAAGGCGGCTTGGTCGGCCGCGTCCACAAACGCGGGTACACCGGCCAAGCTGCGCCATTGCACCAAGTGGGCATGGCCGGGCACTACAAGTCGGGCGAGCCGTGCCATGTTGGTGAAACCGAAAGCAGACCCGCAGGCCTGGGGTCAGTGGGGGAAAAGATGCTGGCCCGTGAGTCGCACATGCTCACGCAGTGCAAAGCGGTCGGTCATGCCAGCGATGTAGTCGGCCACGGCCCGGTGCAGGTCGGTGTGGGTAGCGCCAGCGGCATGGTCGGCTGGCATTTCTTGCGGTGCTTGCAGATAAGCGGCGAACAGGTCGGTCACCACCACGCGGCCCAAGGTGGTGTTGTGCACCACTTGCGGGTGCCGGTACAAGTGCTGGAAAAGATAACGTTTCAGTGCAGCGGCTTCGGCCTGCATGCTGGTGCTGAAGGCGGCCAGCGCTGGCGCGGCGCGCACGGCTTGGGCGTCTTTGGGCTGGAGGCTGTGCACGGCAGCGGCGGTGGTGGCAATCAAGTCTTCCACCAAGGCCGTCAAGATGCGGCGCAGGGTTTCAAACAGCACGGTGCGGCTCTCGGCGGGCACGCTGCCACGCTGGGCCAGGGCTTGATCGTGTGCGCGCTTGAACAAGGCCAGCTCCCGCAACGCGGGCACGTTCAGCAGCCCCGAGCGCACACCGTCGTCGATGTCGTGCACGCCATAGGCAATTTCATCAGCGAGGTTGACCACCTGGGCTTCCAGGCTGGGTTGGCCGCCATGCACAAAGCGGTAGGCGGGCCCTTGCGGCTCGGCGGTGCAAAGTGCCAGTGCGTCGCGCCGCGAGCAGTGTTTGAGCAAGCCCTCACGCGTTTCGAAACTCAGATTCAAGCCGGGGAAGGCGAAATAGCGCTGCTCCAGTTTGTCGACGACACGCAAGGTTTGAAGGTTGTGTTCAAAACCGCCGTGGCCTTGCATGCAGTCGTGCAGGGCGTCTTGCCCGGCGTGGCCAAAGGGCGTGTGGCCAAAGTCGTGCGCCAGGGCGATGGCTTCTACCAAATCCTCATTCAAACGCAATGCCCGCGCTGCCGAGCGGGCCAGTTGGGCCACTTCTAACGAATGCGTGAGCCGGGTGCGGAACAAATCGCCTTCGTGGTTGATGAAAACTTGCGTTTTGTAGACCAAGCGGCGAAAGGCCGTGCTGTGCACGATGCGGTCGCGGTCGCGTTGGTGCTCGGTGCGTGGCGGCGCTGGGGCTTCCGCCACGCGGCGGCCACGGCTGTTGTTCGGTTGGCAGGCCCAAGGGGCTAAGACTGAAACCGCACTGACCCGTGAACCATCACCGACTGCGTCAACCCGGTCGGGCAGTTGTCCCGGCAGATGCACTTGCTGATGCACCTGCTGATGCGCCTGCTGATGCGCCTGCAGGTGCTCCTGCTGACCCTCCTGCAGATGCCCCTGCGGCAACGCAGGGCTCAGCAGGCGGCGCTCCAGCTCCTGGTTCATGCGGGCTCGCTGTGCCGCTCGATCACGGCGCGCACCACGTCGACGGGTGCGGTGCGTACGCCGGCGCGGCCAGGGGCTTCAATCACCACGAAGCGGATTTCGCCGCCCTCCGCTTTTTTGTCCACCTGCATCAGCGCCAGCCAGCGCGCCAGGGGCATGGCGGGCGTGCGTGTGGGCAAACCGGCGGCGCTCAGCAGGCGGGTTAGCCGCTGCACCAAGGTCTGCGGCACCAGGCCCAAATCAGCCGAGAGCTGCATGCCCATCACCATGCCGCAGGCCACGGCTTCACCATGCAACCAGCGGCCATAGCCTTGACCAGCTTCAATGGCGTGGCCGAAGGTGTGGCCGAAGTTCAGGATGGCGCGCACGCCGCTTTCGCGCTCATCAGCGCCCACCACTTGCGCTTTGATCTCGCAACTGCGGCGTACCGCATGGGCCAGGGCGGCGGGCTCGCACGCGAGCAGGGGCTGAAGATTGGCTTCGATCCAATCCAAAAAGGCCATGTCGGCAATGGGCCCGTACTTGATGACCTCGGCCAAGCCGGCGGCCAGCTCGCGCGCTGGCAGGCTGGCCAAGGTGTCCAG
>JAYVRO010000371.1:0-4556 GCA_043776165.1 Rubrivivax sp.
GACCAGAAACTCCAGCGTGCGGGCTACTTTCAGCTGCGCGACAGCATCGCGGCGTGGCCCGAGTTCAACCTCTTCACGGCGGGTTATGTGATGTCGGGCCAGCCTGCGTCATCAGAGCGGTTTGTCGAAGGGCTGGAATGGCAATGGCAAACACTGGACCTGTGCGTGGGCGAAAAGGTCGACCGCCAAGCGCCCGACTTCAAGCGCTACATGGGCTTGGCCACCACGGAAGGCGTGAAGCGTGTGTGCTGGAATTCGACCATCGCGCCGCACAACTTTGAAGGGTTTTTCATGAACATGGGCGACATGTTGGTGAAGGCAGGCCAATGGCAACTGGCGCAAACGGTGTACGCCAACGCGCGCCATTCGCCTACCTACGAGCAGTGGCCTTACAGGGTGCAATTGGAGCAGCGTGAGCGCAGCGCACAAGCCAACGTGGTGGCCTTCAATGCCGTGGGCGACAACACGGCGCGCATCAACAGCGCGCCCATGATGAATGGCTCCAACTACTCGTGCATGGCTTGCCATCAGCGTTGAATATCGGTGTTGAGCATTTGATCAATTACCTATGACATCAACCGCCACGCTAGCCATCGTCTCGGCCATGCATGAAGAGCTGGCGGCCTTGTTGCCCGCCTTGCAGGGCGCACGCACCAGCCACTGCGCGGGCCGTGTGTTTCACCATGGCCAATTGGCGGGGCGCAAGGTGGTGCTGGTGCTGGCGGGAATTGGCAAAGTGGCCGCAGCCGCGACCACCGCCTTGTTGTTGGACCGTCTGCAAGCCAGCGCGGTGCTCTTCACCGGCGTGGCGGGTGGCTTGGGCGCCGGCGTGAACGTAGGTGACGTGGTGGTGGGCAGCGTGTTTTTACAACACGACATGAACGCCTCGCCCATCTTCCCGCGCTGGCAAATACCCGGCACCGGGCGCAGCCACTTTGATGCCGATGTTGCGATGTCAGCGTGTTTGGTGGATGCCGCAACCAGGCACTTTCGCAGCGCCGACAGCGCCCATCTTGCCTTTGGTTTTGCGCAGTCCCGTGTGCACAGCGGTTTGATCGTCAGCGGCGACCGTTTTGTCTCTACCGCCGCCGAGAGCATGCAGATCCAGGCCGAGCTGCCGCAAGCCCTGGCCGTGGACATGGAAAGCGCCGCGGTGGCGCAGGTCTGCGCCGACTTCAACCGCCCACTGGCGGTGCTGCGCTGCGTATCAGACCGCGCCGACGACAACGCCCATGTTGACTTTCCACGTTACCTGAACGACGTCGCCGCGCCGCTGACGCGGGACATCGTGCTGGCGGCGCTGTTGGGCGGCGTGTTTCAGGGCTGAAAGTCGTTTTCCAGCAGCGCCTGGCCCTTGACCACGCGGTCCAGCGCAAGCAGTTGCTCCAACAAAGCCCTCATGTGGCGCAGTGGCACGGCGTTGGGGCCATCACTGTGGGCGTTGGCGGGGTCGGGGTGGGTTTCCATGAAGAGCCCTGCCACGCCCACGGCCACAGCGGCGCGGGCCAGCACGGGCACCATGGTGCGGTCGCCGCCGCTGCTGCCACCCAGGCCACCGGGCAACTGCACGCTGTGCGTGGCGTCAAACACCACGGGAGCTTTTGTATTGCGCATGATGGCCAGGCTGCGCATGTCGCTCACCAGGTTGTTGTAGCCAAAACTGGCGCCGCGTTCGCAAGCCATGAAGCGGTCTTCGCTGAGGCCTGCATCACGTGCAGCGGCACGGGCTTTGTCGATGACATTGATCATGTCGCCCGGCGCCAGGAACTGGCCCTTTTTGATGTTCACCGGGCGCCCGCTTTGCGCCACGGCGCGGATGAAATCGGTCTGGCGGCACAAAAAGGCGGGGGTCTGCAAAACGTCCACCACGTCGGCCACGGCGGCCACCTGGTCCTCACTGTGCACATCCGTCAAGACGGGCACATTCAACTCACGTCGAACTTTAGCCAGGATCTCCAAGCCGCGCGCCAGGCCCGGCCCGCGCGGTGTGCTGCCGCTGCTGCGGTTGGCTTTGTCGTAGCTGCTTTTAAAAATGAAATTGATGCCCAGCGATTGGGTGATCTCTTTCAACTGCCCGGCTACGTCCATTTGCAGTTGTTCGCTCTCGATCACGCAGGGGCCGGCGATCAAGAAAAAGGCTTGGTCAAGTCCAACGTTAAAGTTGCAGAGCTTCATGCTCGATCCCTTCAGGCCACGGCTTGCGTGTTGTCGCCGCGCTCGTTTTGGTGCGCGCTTTGGTGCTTTAGCGCAGCCGCTACGTAGCTTGAAAACAGCGGGTGCCCACCCCAGGGCGTGCTCTTGAATTCGGGGTGGAATTGCACGCCCACAAACCAGGGGTGTTTGGCGGCGGGCAGCTCGATCATCTCGGTGAGTTGTTCCGCCTGCGTCAAAGCGCTGATGACCAAACCGGCCTCTTGCAAACGCGCCAGGTAATTGACGTTTGCTTCATAGCGGTGGCGGTGGCGCTCGGTCACCACAGGCCCATAGATGGCATGGGCCAGCGTGCCGCGCTTGACGTCGGAGCTTTGAGCGCCCAGACGCATGGTGCCACCCATGTCAGAGTTGGCGTTGCGCTTTTGGATCGAACCGTCAAGGTCCTGCCATTCTTCAATCAAGGCAATGACGGGGTGCGGCGTGGTGGGTTCGAACTCAGTGCTGTTGGCATCGTTCAGTCCGGCCACGTGGCGCGCGTATTCGATGGTGGCCACCTGCATGCCCAGGCAAATGCCCAGGTAGGGCACGCCGTGTTCGCGGGCGTACTGGGCGGCCACGATCTTGCCTTCAATGCCTCGTTTGCCAAACCCGCCGGGCACCAAGATGGCGTCAAAGCGGCCGAGTTGCTGCACGTTGTTGTTGTCGAGTGTTTCAGCGTCGATGTAGTCCACATCCACTTTGACGTGGTTGTGGATGCCTGCATGGCGCAACGCTTCGTTCAGGCTCTTGTAGGAGTCTGACAAATCGGTGTACTTGCCGCACATGCCGATCTTCACGCTGGCTTGCGGGTGAGTCACCTCGTAGACCAAGGTGTCCCAACGTTTGAGATCAGCAGGTTTGGTGAGCAATTGCAGCTTCATGCAAATCTGCTCGTCAAGCCCTTGTTCGTGCAACAGCCGCGGCACCATGTAGACGCTGGGCACATCGGGCAACGAGATCACGCCGTGGGGCAGCACGTTGGTGAACATGCTGATTTTTTCGCGCTCGTCGTCGGGGATCAGGCGATCAGCGCGGCACAGCAGCACATCGGGCTGGATGCCAATCTCACGCAGCTTTTGTACCGTGTGCTGGGTGGGTTTGGTTTTGAGCTCGCCCGCTGTGGCAATCCAGGGCACATAGCTCAGGTGCACAAAGGCGGTGTTGGAAGGGCCCAGTTTCAGGCTCATCTGGCGCACGGCTTCCAAGAAGGGCAGGCTCTCGATGTCGCCCACCGTGCCACCGATCTCGACGATGGCCACTTGCGTGCCGTTGTCGATGCCAGCGCCACGGCGGATGTAGTCCTGAATTTCGTTGGTCACGTGCGGGATGACCTGCACGGTTTTGCCCAGGTAATCGCCCTTGCGTTCACGCGCCAAAACGCTGGTGTAGATCTGCCCGGCGCTGAAGCTGTTGAAGCGCGTCATGCGGGTGGTCACAAAACGTTCGTAGTGCCCCAGATCGAGGTCCGTCTCGGCGCCGTCGTCGGTGACAAAAACCTCACCATGCTGGAAAGGGCTCATCGTGCCGGGGTCGACATTGAGGTACGGGTCGAGCTTGATGAGGGTGACTTTGAGGCCGCGCGATTCGAGGATCGCGGCCAATGACGCCGCCGCAATGCCCTTGCCTAGCGAGGACACCACACCGCCGGTGACGAAGACAAACTTGGTCATGGAAAGAGGCCTGCGCGGTGCACGCGAACGAGGCTGGGTGGGAAAGAGTGAGTATATCGGCGGGGGGGTTCTGGCCCTGTAAAAAGGGGCAGGTACCGGACCCATGAATGACCCACGAAAGCCGCCCCTGATAGAGTCCACCCCGCTTGCACTAGGTGCCTGCCGCCCATGCCTTGGGTGTCGGGTTAAACGGGAAGCCGGTGAATGCGCAGATCCCTTTGCGCCTATTCCGGCGCTGCCCCCGCAACGGTCAGCGAGGTGCGTTGCCGCACAGCAGCCACTGGTCACCATCAAAACGATGGGGCTGGGAAGGCGCGGCACGCTTTGCTGTGGTTCACCCCGCAGTGGCACTCGCGAGCCCGGATACCGGCCTGATGCTTTTCTTAACCGTGCTTTTTAAGCATCAGTCCCGCACGGGGTGTGCGGCTGCGGAAGGACCTATGAAATCTCATCTCAAACCTTACTCAACGCTGCGCCGTGCTTTGTTCGCTGGCGCGTTTTCGCTCGTCTGCCCCTGGGCAGCAGCGCAACCCACGACACAAATCGTCGTCACCGGCGCGCGTGAAGCGCTCAGCGCTGAACGCCTTGTGGCCGACGTCGTCGTCATTGACGCGGCGCGCATCGCCGCCAGCGGCGCCGACACCATCGAAGAGCTCCTGCGCCGCGAGGCCGGTGTACAGGTGGCGCGCGCCG
>JAYVRO010000372.1:0-16559 GCA_043776165.1 Rubrivivax sp.
AAGCGCATCCGTGTGCACATTGCCCCGGCCATCGTGCATCAAATCTACGGACCCACACGCGAGTTGGATGTCATTGCGCTGGAGCCCGAGCTGGAACGCTTGGTGACGCAGGCCCTGAACTCACAGCACGGTGCATCACTTGACCCCGGCGTGGCCGATACCTTGTCACGCAGCGCCGCTGACAACGCCAAGCGCCAAGAAGACCTCGGTGTGCCTGCTTGTCTGCTGGTGCCCGACCTCATCCGCGCCCCGATGGCGCGCTTGCTGCGTCGCGCTGCACCGCGCCTGAAAGTGCTGGGTCACAGCGAAATTCCTGAAACGCATTCGATCCGCATCGGTTCGATCATTGGGGGCACGGCATGAATCTCAAACGCTTCACGGCACGCACATCGCGCGAAGCCCTGGCCATGGTGCGCCATGCCTTTGGCGAAGACGCCGTGGTGATGTCGACCAAGCCTTGCCCCGAAGGCGTGGAGGTGCTGGCCATGGCGCCCGAGAGCGTGCTGCAAATCGAACGTGTCGGCGCCACGTTGGCGGTGCAGAGTGCGCCGGCGCCTGCGCCGGTGCCTGCGCCGACTCAAGTGCGGTCAGGCAAGTCGTTTGCCGAACGCGCCGCGCGGGTTGAACCCAGCCTGGGCGGCAGCGTTGATGACGACGTCACACAACTCGCGATGAGCACCTTGTCGTTCCAAGACTACGTGCGCGAACGCATGCTCAAGCGGCGCAAGGCCGAGCTGACAGCCCCGCCCCAGGATGGGCGCTCGGCAGGCGCCACGGCGCCCGTGTCGTTGATGCGCGATCGGGTTGCGTCAAATGTTAGCCAACACAGGGCCCTTGCCATGCCGTCGGCAACGCCCGTTTTGCCGGTATCGCCTGATTTGCCTGCAGTGCCCGCGTCGTCACTTGCGCCCTTGTCAGCCACCGCCTCGGCACCGCCGCGCGCCGCGGAGCCGCGTGTCTTGCCCGTGCTGCGTGACGAAGTTCGCGCTGCCGCACCAAGGGTTCAAGGTAGCCGCGAACGCGTCCAAGAACCCTTGCCCAGCCGCGCGCCCCTGCTGGCAGACACCGAGCGTGAGCAAAACGTCATGATGACCGAGTTGCGTTCCATGCGTGGCCTCATCGAACAGCGATTTGGCGCCTTGGCCTTCATGGAAAAGCTTCAACGGCAGCCGCGCCACGCGACCTTGACGCACAAGCTTTTGGAGTGCGGATTTTCGCCCTCGCTGATCCGCCGCCTGGCCGAAAGCCTGCCCGCTGAAGGCGATGCCATGAGCTGGGCCGCGAATGTGTTGGAACGCAATCTGGCCACGCGTGAGCACGAAGCTGGTGTCGAAGATGGCGGCGGCACCTACGCCCTGATTGGCTCCACAGGTGTGGGCAAAACCACCAGCACGGCCAAGCTGGCTGCGGCCTTTGCGGCAAAGCACGGCGCGCAGCAGTTGGGTCTCATCACGCTCGACGCTTACCGCGTGGGCGCCCACGAACAACTGCGCACCTATGGCCGCATCCTGGGCGTTCCCGTGCACACCGCGCACGACCGCGCGTCTTTGGAAGATCTATTGGACTTGCTGTCGGCCAAAAAACTTGTCCTCATCGACACTGCGGGCATGGCCCAGCGCGACACACGTACGCGTGAGCTGCTGGACATGTTGTCGCACGCCAGGGTGCAACGACTTTTGGTCATGAACGCGGCAGCGCAAGGTGAAACCTTCGAAGATGTGGTCGGCGCATACGGCGCCGCCACCTGTGCCGGAGTCATCTTGTCGAAAATCGACGAAGCCGTGAAGCTCGGCCCTGCACTCGACGTGCTGATTCGACACAAGCTCACAGTCCTGGCTGTGGGCAGTGGACAGCGCGTGCCCGAAGACTGGCATCGCTTGTCGGCCAATGCCTTGGTGCAACGCGCGCTGCGCAGCCGTTCGGCGCCGGCTTGGCGGTTTGACTCGGGCGATGTGAACCTGGTGTTCGCCGGTGTCACGCACCCTGCGCCGCGCTCGGGTGCTTCCTTGGCTCAGGCCCACTGATCTGGATTGAGCCTGACGACCATGCCCATGCTCGCCCCGCCTTCAGCGCGCTTCAATCACAGCGATCAGGCGGCCGGCCTGCGCCGCCAATTTGAAGGCCGTGCTTGCAGTTTCGTGCCGTTGGTGGCCAACCCCTACGTGACGTTTTCCAGCGTGGTGCTGGAACGTATCACCACTTGTTTCACCCAGACCGGGGAGATCACCTTGTTGGTCGACGCGGCTGACAGCTCACCGCTCACCTCTGACATGGCCTTGCTCGACCTGGCGGCCTGCATCGAGCGTTTGGACAACAACACGCACTACATTGCCGCGCGGGGTTTACCGCGCGCGCATGTGGACACCCGTGGCTCATCTGCCAAGTTGCTGGATGCCCTGTGCCAGGCGGCACCGCAAGCCAAGGTGGTTTTGGTACACGGCGAAGCGGCCGATCTGGCGCGGATTTTTGTGCACAGCGAAGTGCGCCCCGTGCTGTTGGCCAGTGACCGCCCGGAGTCGGTCAAACACGCCTATGCGGCCTGCAAGTTATTGGCCGGGCGCGCTGCCTTGCGCACTTTTGACTTGCTGCTGTGCGCGCCGCAGGGCAGCAAACATGTCGGCGCCATTGCCAAGACGCTGGGTGATTGCACTGAGCGCTTCTTTTCCGCGCTGATGTTGCAGTGGGCCTTGATCGATCCGGCCTCTGACGTGAGCGACCCACCACCGCCAGAACTGCGCCAAATGTTGATGCGGCACTTGCCCACAAAAGCCCTGGAGATTGCGCTTGCGCAGACTCACAGCTCAACCCGCCAGTCGCGCGCCGCTGCACCGCAAGCCGCCTGGCATGACACCCACTGACCCAGACCACTGTGACCCCTATGGAGCCAACCACCATGTACACCGCCAAGGGCCAACTCGAAGCCGGTGCGCTGCTCAAGCAGTACAGCCCTTTGGTGCGCAGACTAGCGCACCAAATGATCGCCAAGTTGCCCGCCAATGTAGAGCTGGACGATTTGATCCAGGTCGGCATGATCGGCTTAAGTGATGCGTTGAAGCGTTTTGACGCCGCACAAGGCGTGATGTTCGAGACCTTTGCGACGCAGCGCATTCGAGGCGCGATGCTCGACGAGCTGCGCGGCAACGACTGGATGAGCCGAGGTGATCGGCGCCATCAACGCAGCATCGAAACCGCCGTGCACAAGCTCGAACAACGCCTGGGCCGCGCGCCCAACGAGAGCGAAATTTCGCGCGAAATGGGTTTGTCGCTCACCGACTATCAAGAGTTGTTGGGCAAGGTGCGCGGCACCCAACTCATCTTCCTGGAGGACATGACTGGCGACGAGGGTGACGACGACTACTTGGACCGACACATCGTTGATGAAAGCGCCAGCCCGCTCAACCGATTGCAGGATCAGCGCATGCGCGAAGCGCTGGTCGATGCCATCAAAAACCTGCCCGAACGTGAGCAATACGTGATGAGCATGTACTACGAGCACGACATGAATTTGAAAGAAATCGCAGCCGTGCTGAAAGTCACCGAAAGCCGGGTGTGCCAGTTGCACAGTCAGTCGATCGCGCGCTTGCGCACCAAGTTGCGCGAATGGTGACGCGGTGGGGTGGAGTGGGGTGGATTGAGGTGGCCCGCAAGGGCAGCCGCAAAAAAGGGGCGCCCATGGCGCCCCTTCTTCAATCTTCGGATATCCCGTTCAGGCGCGCATTGCGCCCTGGTTGGTTCGTGCACTGGCACCGCTGGCGCCGTAGACGCCGAGGGCTGCTTGTTGCGGCAGCAGCACATCGATGGCGCGGTCGAGTGACGCGGTCGCACGGGCCAAAGCTTCGCGCAAAGCAGCCACCTGGCCACTCGCGGCAATCAGGCGTTGGCGCAATGGGGGCGTCAGGTCCTGACCCAGACGTTGGTTGCTGCTGTACAGATCAAGTGCCGTTGCAAGTGATTTGTGCAAGCTACCGGCGGCCAGCTCGATAGCCAGCGGGTCCTGGCGGCACATGGCAGACAACAAGCCCGCCAACTGTTGCTCCAGTTGCAGCACAGCAGCGTTCACATCCTGTGCGCAACGGCTGACGGGCGATGAGGTGACTTGGGACATGCTGGGTCCGCCTAAGTTGAAGGCTTGCTGACTGGCTGATTGGCCGACTGGCTGTCTAGCGGATTGGCTGACCAGGGACCTGGGGACCGGCACGCCGACAGCGCTGCGCGTCAGCGGTAAGCCTTGGCAAGTTGCTCGCGGGCGTTCGCAATCAGCTTGTCGGCGATGGCCTCGGGATGGGGCTTAAAACTGCCGTCAGCAATGGCTTGCGACATGCGCTCGACCTTGGCGGCATCAAAGTGGCCCTCGCTGCTCAAGGCTGCCAACTGCGCGGCCTGCGAAATCTCGACCTTGGCGCTGGCCTCGCCGGGGTTGTTTTGCGCCGGGCTGGCGCGTCGCTCGCCAGTGGAAGCGGGCGCAACGGGTCGGGTGTCAAGGGGTGTGATCTTCATGAGGTTCTCCAGCGCGCTCAACCGATGTGGTCAACGCAAGGTCATCAACATATTTTCTGATATTCGGGATATCGACCGCCCATGCGGCGAACTTGAGCCCGACGCAAAGGAAATTTGCAAAAGCATTCTGCACCGGCCGCGCTTCGACGTCGCGCAGGGGCCGGAGTAGCTCACAGCGCCACCTCCACTTGATGTGCGCTCACCGCGCGGCCGCTGAACACGCGACCGGACTCGGTGCGCACGCGCACGCTTTGGCCTTCCAGACCGTTGGACAGGGCCTGGCCCTCCGTGGCGATGACGAAGCCCGCACCTTGGGCCAGCACACGCACCGTGTCACCCGCCAAGAACCACTGCCGTTGGCGCAAGTCCGTGGTCAACAAGGGCGCGCCGGCGGCCAGGGGGCGTGCGAGTTCGCGACCCATCAAGGGCGTGATGTCGTTGAAGGCTTCTGCCGTGGTCGCGCCCCAATCAATGTCTGCGCTGCGAAAGTGTTCGGCCTTGAGACGAGTGCCGATGGGAAGCGGGCCACTTGCCACCCAAGCAGGGGAGAAGAGTGACACCGTGACGGGCAGCGTGACGTTCCAGAGCGTGTTGCCCTTGACACAGCGCAACCCGACGCGGGTGCGCCCTAACAAACGTTGACCGGCGGGCATGTAGGCCTGGGCTTGTTGGCACGGCGCCAAGCGCAGCCTGGGGTCGAGTTGGCCCACTTGCACCTCCACGCGCGCGCTCGGCAACGCGTTGGCGCTGGCGGCCTGTGTGGCGAGCTGTTTGGCCAAAGTCGCCCAGGCCGCGTCCAAAGGCACGGCGCTGTCGTCTTGCGCATGGGCGACAGGTGCCACGCCCAGCCATACCGGGCCCAGGAGGGTCAACAACGACACGAGCTTATGGAAAGATTTGTTCACGCCGAGCAATGTAGTGCTGCGCCCGCATGCCAAGGGAGCGAATTGCGCAGCCAAGGCCCGTCTTATCGGGCTCATGGGCGGGGGGCGGCCCAGCAGAATGAATCCCTGTTTTCGCCTCGGGTGCCCAGTACTTGAGGTCCTTTTTCGGAGACCACCATGATGCAGCGTTTGACTGGCGCGCTTGACTTCCAAGCCCAAGCCCTGGCGCTGCGCGCTGAGCGCCAGCGCGTGGTGGCCAGCAACATCGCCAACGCCGACACCCCAGGGTATTTGGCGCGTGACTTCAACTTTGCCAGCGCCCTGCGCGAAGCCACAGGCGCCGTGAGCAGCGCGGGCAGCAAGCTCGGGCCCGCCATCACAGCCGATGTTTTTCAAAGCGGCCGCAGCTTGCGCAGCGAGCCGAGATTGAACTTTGCAGCGCCGAGCCAAAGCAGCATTGATGGCAACTCGGTGGACATGGACCGCGAGCGCGCCAGTTTTGCTGACAACGCCGTGAAGTACGAAGCCACATTGCGATTCATCAACGGCAATGTGCGCAACTTGCTGGACGCCATGAAGAGCCATACCCAAGGTTGAAGGGATCTGCTGTGAAACCAATGTCAACGCCTGTTGAATGGGTCGAGTGCGAGGCCACTCCCGAGTTGGCTCGTAGGCCCTTGTGGGTGTGGTCGAAGCACTTGTCAGACGGGGGGTTGCCATGTCCATGCTGAAAATTTTTGACATCTCGGGCAGCGCCGTCAGCGCGCAAAGCCAACGTTTGAACACGGTGGCTTCCAACCTGGCCAACGTCGACACCGTGGCCGGGCCCGATGGGCAGGCCTACAAGTCACGCCAGGTCGTGTTTCAAACGGTGTTGATGGGCCAGGCAGGGCAGGGTGGCGTTCAGGCCGATGGCTCGGCCGGCGTGCGCGTGAGCACCATCAGCGAAGACAACACGCCAGGTCGCCGTGTGCACGACCCCAAGCACCCTGCGGCTGACGCCGAGGGCTATGTCACCTTCAGCAACGTCAACGCGGTCGAGGAGATGGTGAACATGATCTCGGCCTCACGCTCCTATCAAAACAACGTCGAGGTCATGAACACGGCACGCAGTTTGCTGCTCAAGACCTTGCAAATTGGGCAATGAGTTCCTGGTCATGTCACGCGTTAAGACTTCCATCGTGAAACTTCAGCACCGCCTGGAAAGGACTCGCCATGCCTGCCATTGATGCGACCAACGCCGCCAACAGCAGCACCAGCGCGCTCTTTGGTGCGGCCGACAGTGCAGCGGCTGCTGCCAAGACAAAAAACGAATTGGGCGCTGCCGACCGCTTTTTGAAGCTCTTGGTCGCGCAGATGAAAAATCAAGATCCCCTGAACCCGCTGGACAACGCGCAGGTCACAAGCCAGATGGCGCAGATCAGCACGGTCTCGGGCATCGAAAAACTCAACACCACCATGGCCGGCATGACGGGCAGTTTTTCACAGTTGCAAACCATGCAAGGTGCCGCGCTCGTGGGTCACGACGTGCTCCTGGAAGGGCAAGGACTGACGCTTGACGCGAATGGCAGTACCTCGGCAGGGTTTGAGTTGGGCGCCTCGGCCGACAACGTGCGGGTCGACATCCTCAGCGGTGCCGGTGCCGTGCTCGACACCATCAACATGGGCGCCGAAGGTGCCGGGCGCCACGCCTTCAACTACACCGTCAAAGCCGGCATCGACCCCAACAACGTGGCGAGCTTTCGGGTCTCGGCCACGTCGGGCACATTGCCCGTGGCGAGCACACCACTGATGCACGACCGCGTACAGGCTGTGGTCACCGGCGGCCCGCAATTAACGCTTGAGTTGATGAACTCTGGCAACGTACCTTACGCACAAATCAAAGTATTTAACTGAGGACAACACACCATGGGTTTCCAGCAAGGTCTCTCCGGTCTGAACGCCACTTCCAAGAGCTTGGAGGTCATCGGCAACAACATCGCCAACGCCAACACCATTGGCGCCAAGGCTTCGCGCGCTGAATTTGCCACCATGTTTGCCGCCTCACTCAATGGCACAGGAGGTTCCTCTACGGCGGGCATTGGCGTGCAAATGCAAGAGGTGGCGCAGCAGTTCACGCAGGGCAACATCACCGCCACCGAGAACACCATGGACCTGGCCATCAACGGGCGCGGGTTCTTCATGCTCCAGGACCACCAGGGCAAAGAGGTCTACGGGCGCAACGGGCAGTTCAAGCTCAACCGCGACAACTACGTGGTGAACGGCGAGGGCATGCGTCTGTTGGCCAAGCCCTGGGATGAAAGCGTGAGTCGCGCTGAAGGCGAGCCGCGACCCATTCAGTTGCCGCAGGGCGGTGGCGACGCCATCAAGACTGGGCAAGGCGCTGTGGAGTCACAGCGCGGCATACGCATGGCATTGAACTTTGACGCGGGCGGCAAGATCATTCCGGTAACCGTCCCCAAGATCAACTTCAACGACCCGGCAACGTTCAATTTTTCGACCTCGCAAACCGTCTACGACGGCCAGGGTTTGCCGTTGACCATGACGTACTTTTATCAAAAGAACGACATCAACAAATGGAGTGTTTTTGGTGCCATCAATGGCCTGCCGCTCGACCAGGCCAACGGCGTAGCCTATGACCCCACCGTGAATGATCCGACCGAGATCATCCAACTCGAATTTGGCGCTGATGGCCGACTGACCGCCACATCAGCCATTGAAGCCGCGATCACCGTGAACGACCCGCGCGTGCCCGCCAGCCCACTGGTCTTGTTCACCGCCATGCCTTTCAAGATTCCTGATGCCACGCAGTTTGGTGCGCCCTTCAGCATCACCGAGCTCAAGCAAGACGGCTTTGCTTTTGGCAAACTCACGGGCATTTCTTTTGAGGGTGATGGCATCGTCAAGGCCACCTACTCGAATGGCCGGTTCTTGAACCTTTACCAGCTGCAATTGGCAGATTTCCCCAACGTGCAGGGCCTAAAACCGCTGGGTGGCAACGTGTGGGAAAGCAGTTTCGAGTCGGGGGCCAAGGTGGTCAACGCACCGGGGGCCAGTTCGGCTGGCAGCATTCAATCGGGCGCGCTGGAAGAATCCAACATCGACCTCACGGCCGAGTTGGTGAACATGATCACCGCGCAGCGCATCTACCAGGCCAATGCACAAACCATCAAGACGCTGGATCAGGTGCTTCAGACCTTGGTCAACCTGCGTTAACTTTCGACATCGGTTGAGCAAGCATGGACCGCCTGATCTACCTGTCGATGTCCGGCGCCAAGGCATCGATGCAACGCCAAGACGTGCTGACCAACAACCTGGCCAACGTATCGACCAACGGCTTTCGCGCAGAAATGGCGGCTTTTCGCGCCGTGCCCATCCTTGGCGACGGCGCCACCACGCGGGCTTTTGCCTTGGAGTCAACGATCGGTCACGACACACAAAGCGGGCCGGTCTCTGCCACGGGCAATCCGCTCGATGTGGCGCTGCAAGGCAAAGCCTGGTTGGCCGTGCAGGCACTCGATGGCACCGAGGCTTACACGCGCGCGGGTGCCATGCAAGTCAACACCGAAGGGGTGTTGGTCACGGCCACTGGTTTGCCCGTACAAGGTGACGGCGGTCCCATCACCCTGCCTGCCAACGCCCTTGCCGAAATTGCCAGTGACGGGACGGTGACGGCCAAGGTCGGCACAGCGCGCCCACAAACAGTGGGCAAACTGAAACTGGTGACGCCCGAGGCTGCTTTGGCGCGGGGCGCTGATGGCCTCTTTCGCGCGGCCGACGGCGAACTGCCGGGCGATCCCACCGCGCGCTTGCAAAGCGGCGCACTGGAAGGCTCCAACGTGAGCCCAGTGGAAACCATGGTTGCCATGATTGCCGCCGCGCGCCAGTTCGAACATCAAATGAAGATGCTGCAAGGTGCCGAGCAGCGCGAGCAGGCGGCGTCCAAGCTGCTGGGGCCGTCACAAGGTTGACTGTGCGTTGACCGGTTGAACCGTGGCGCAGATTGCGCCGCAAAGCCCCGTCTTATCCGCGTCTCGCTAGCCTCAAGTCTTGTGAAGATGGACTCCAGCCACGTTGCCAGGAGTACGTCAGATGATCAGATCGTTGTGGGTCGCCAAGACCGGTATGGAAGGCCAACAAACCAAGCTCGACACCATCGCCAACAACTTGGCGAATGTCGCGACCAATGGTTTCAAACGCGGCGGTGTCCTGTTCGAGGACTTGATGTATCAAAACCTGCGCCCCGCAGGCGCGGCAACCTCTGACCAAAGCCAGCTGCCCACGGGCTTGCAAGTCGGCCTGGGCACCCGTGTCGCAGCAGCCACACGCAACTTCTCTCAAGGCACCTTGCAGCAAAGCGGCAATAACCTGGATCTGGCAGTCAAGGGCAACGGCTTCTTTCAAGTGCAGTTGCCCGATGGCACCACGGGCTACACCCGCGACGGTGCATTTCAGCTTGACGCACAAGGCGCCTTGGTCACTGCGGCGGGCTACAGGGTGCTGCCCGGCATCACGATTCCCATCGCGGCTCAGGCCGTGGCCATTGCCGACGATGGCACTGTCAACATCACGTTGCCGGGCCAAGCAGCACCCACGAGCGTGGGTCAATTGCAGCTGGCTGGTTTTGTGAACCCAGGTGGTCTGGACCCGCGGGGCCAAAACCTTTACGCCGAAACGGCCTCATCGGGCGCGCCACAAGCTGCGGCCCCGGGGGCCAATGGCTTGGGCAAAGTGCAGCAAGGTTTTCTGGAAGGCTCCAACGTCAACGTGGTTGAAGAGCTGGTGGGCATGATCGCGACACAGCGCGCTTATGAGTTGGCATCCAAGGCCATTCAAACCTCGGACCAGATGTTGCAAAAGCTGGGCCAGCTATGAGTTCCGTGGCGGTGCACACGCTGGCCTTGGTTCGGTTTTTGGCCCTGCTCGGCATGCTCGCCTTGCTCAGCTTGGCCTTGCCCGGTTGCTCGGTGATCTACCCCCGCGTGCAGATCGACGAGACGCCGCTTGCGGTACCCACCGCTGCCTTGTCGCCCGCGCCTGCCAACGGATCGCTCTACAACGTTTCAAGTTACCGGCCTCTGTTCGAGGACTACCGCGCGCGGTTGGTGGGCGACGCCTTGACGGTGAGCATCGCTGAAAAAGTCAGCGCCAGCGCCAAGTCCACCAGTTCGGTGGACAAGAGCGGCAGCATCGATGCGTCGTTCAAGGCCTTCCCGGGTGTCAAGGCCAACTCATTCGCGCTGGGCCGCGCAGCCGCCACCGGCTCTACTGCCAACACTTTCGAAGGCAAGGGCGCCACCGAGAACAGCAATGACTTCAGCGGCACCATCACGGTGCTGGTGCGCGAAGTGTTGCCCAACGGGCACTTGCTCATCGTGGGCGAGAAGCAAATTGGTGTGAACAACAACGTTGACGTGCTGCGCTTCACGGGCCAAGTGGACCCTCGCGTCATTCAGAGTGGCAACAGCGTGCAGAGCGCACAGATTGCCAACGTTCGACTTGAGCACCGTGGCCGCGGGCAACAAGCCGAGGCGCAGGCCATGGGTTGGCTGGGCCGTGTGTTCCTGAGCTTGATGCCCCTGTGATCGTCACAGAGATGACCCGTGTGACTACCGACCCAAGCACCACCATGCAAGACACCGTGTTCGAACGATTTCTAGCGCGCGTGATTCACGTCTTCGTCGCGCTGGCCTTTGTGGCCGCCAGCGCTGCCCTGTGGTGGCCACTGCCTGCGAATGCCGCGCGCATCAAAGAGGTGGCCTCCGTGGCGGGCGTGCGCAGCAACACGCTCACAGGTTATGGCCTGGTGGTGGGGCTGGACGGCACAGGCGATCAGACCACGCAGGCGCCCTTCACCCAGCAGAGCATGACTGCCATGCTGCAGCAAATGGGCGTGACCTTGCCGCCGGGTACCAGCATGCAACTGAAGAACATAGCTGCTGTGCTGGTGACCACACAACTGCCGCCCTTTGCCCAGCCGGGGCAAACCTTGGATGTGAACGTCTCGTCCATCGCCAACGCCAAGAGCTTGCGCGGTGGTTTGCTGGTCGCCACACCACTCAGGGGCGCGGACGGGCAGGTGTACGCACTGGCACAAGGCAATCTCATCGTGGGCGGCGCAGGTGCCTCGGCGGGCGGCTCCAAGGTGCAGATCAATCACCTGTCGGCTGGGCGCATTCCAGAAGGTGCCAGCGTTGAACGCGCGGTGCCCACATCATTGCAACAGGGCGACAGCATCCAGCTTGACCTGAACGCAGCCGACTACAACACAGCGCGCCGAGTGGCGAACGCCATCAACCAAGCCAAAGGCGAAGGTGTTGCAGCGGCTGTTGACGGACGCGTGGTGCGCGTGAAGGCCCCTGGTGGCGCTGAGCGCGTCGCCTTTTTGGCCGACATTGAAAACATCTCCCTGGACTTGGCCATGCCGGCCGCGCGCGTCGTGGTGAACGCGCGCACAGGCTCGGTGGTGCTCAATGAAGCGGTCACCTTGGGAGCCTGTGCAGTGGCGCATGGCAACTTGTCAGTCACCATCAGCAGCACACCCACGGTGAGTCAGCCCAATGCGTTGTCGCAGGGGCAGACCGTGGCGGGTGAAAAGACCGATATCGCCATCACACAGCAGGGCGGGGCGTTGGTACAAATGGCCGCAGGCACCAAGTTGGCTGATGTGGTCAAAGCGCTCAACGCCATGGGTGCCACGCCGATGGATTTGCTGGCCATCTTGCAAGCCATGAAAACCGCTGGCGCGCTCAATGCAGAGATCGAGGTGATCTGATGGCTGCCATGTCTGCCAATCGTCTGGGCACCAACAACTCAGCCGGTCTGGCCATTGATGCGCGTGGGCTGGACGCCTTGCGTGGCCGCGCCAACGCCGACCCCAAAGGCGCCGTCAAAGAAGTCGCCAAACAGTTTGAAGCGCTCTTCATGAATGAGTTGCTCAAGGGTATGCGGGCCACCACCTTGTCCACAGGCACACTGGACAACGAGGGCTCGCGACTGGGCACCGAGATGCTGGACGCGCAACTCGCGCAGAAGATGACGGGGCTGCCTGGTGGCCTGTCGGACGCGTTGATGCGCCAGCTCGACCGACAAATGGGTTTGAACCCTGGGCCGATTCCGAAAAACGTTTCTGCCAATACCAGTTTGGTGCCCATCGAGCGGCTGAACAAGCCCACTCAGATTCCCCAAACCGGTGCCGCTTCATTTGTGCGCCAACACAGTGACGCGGCGCAAAAAGCCCAGGACAGCACTGGTATTCCTGCCGCTTTCATGGTGTCGCAGGCGGCTTTGGAAACAGGCTGGGGCCGCAAGGAGATTCGTCACACCGACGGCGCGCCTTCCTTCAACCTCTTCGGCATCAAGGCTGGCGGCAACTGGAAGGGTGCCGTGGCAGAAGTGGCCACCACCGAATACATCGACGGCAAGGCGCAGCGCGTGATGGCCAAGTTCCGTGCGTACGACAGTTATGCCGAGTCGTTTGCCGACTACGCCAAGTTGATGAGCACGAGCCCACGCTATCAAAACGTGATGGCCCATGCCAACACGGCCGACGGCTTTGCAAAAGGTTTGCAGCGCGCGGGTTACGCCACTGACCCGGCCTACGCCGACAAGCTTTCGCGGGTCATCAACACCACGTTGCGATTGCAACGCACGGTGGCCTGAAGCCGGACCAAGGAGCTGAGATGGGCGCCAATGCACTGCTGGGTATCGGCATCAAGACCATGGCCGCTGCTTACGCGGGCATGCAGGTCACCGGCCACAACATTGCCAACGCCAATGTCGAAGGCTATTCGCGCCAGAAGGTCGAGCTGGCCACAGCGCAGGGCCAATTCACGGGCGCAGGCTTCTTCGGCAAGGGTGTTGACTTGGTCACCGTCAAGCGCGCCTTCAATGGCTTCCTGACACATGAGGCGGTGCTGGCGCGCTCGGTGGCCGACATGGACGCAGCCAAGCTGAACATGCTGTCGCAGATGGAGAGAGTCTTCAAACCCGGTGAAGGGGGCTTGGGCCAGGCCACCGGGCAGTTCTTGAACTCGATGGTCGACTTGGCCAGCCGCCCGGCCGACAGCGCCACCCGTGAAGTGGTGCTGGCCCGAGCGCAAGAAATGGCCACGCGCTTTTCAGACGCCGGGCGCCAGCTCACCACGCTGCAGGCCAACCTGAACGCCGATGTGATCAGTCAAGTCACTGAAGTGAACCAACTGGCCAAGAACATTGCCGAGGCCAACGACAAAGTGGCCCTGGTCTCTGGTGTGGGCCAAACACCGAACGACCTGCTCGACGAGCGCGACAGACTCATTGCCCGACTGAACAAGCTCATTCAGGTGACAACGATTCCAGCGCAGGACGGCACGGTGTCGGTGTTTGTCGGCAGCGGCCAACGTTTGGTGTTAGCCAGCGTGGCCGGGCACTTGCAAAGCATGCCCGACCAAGCCGACCCCACGCGCATCGCCGTGGGGTTCATTGAAGGCAAGGTGCGTCGCGCCATCAACCCCGCTGAAATGACCGGTGGTTCATTGGCCGGCCTGCTGCGCTTTCAAAACAAAGACCTGGTGGACGGTCGCAATTTGCTGGGTCGTCTGGCCGTGGCTGTGACGGGCGCCGTGAACAGCCAGCAGCAACTCGGCATGAACCTGTACAAGCCATTTGGCGCTGTTGCGGCCGAGCCCATGTTTGCCGTGGGTGGGCCACGGGTGGTGCCCCATGCGGTGAACTTGGCAGACGCATTGGGTTTCCCCATCGGTACCGTGGCCGTCACCATCACCCACCCCGAATTGCTCAAGGCCAGCGAATATCAACTGGAGGCCGACCCGGCTGGTGCGCCCGGCGTTTGGCAGATCACACGTTTGGCCGATGGCAATGTGCGCAGCATCAACAGCGGCGACGAGGTGGACGGATTTCGCATGGACGTCGGCGTGCCAGCACCTGCACCTGGCGACCGCTTTTTGTTGCAACCGGTGGCGCAAGCGACCAGCGGCATCCAGCTCTTGCTTGACGACGTTCGCGACCTCGCGGCCGCATCACCCCTGGTGGCCACAGCCCTGCCCTCGCCGACGGGCACAGTCAGCATCGACCGCCTGCGCTTGCTCACAACGCCGCCGTTCCCTGACCACACCGTGAGCATCAATTTCACCGATGACGCTGGCCACTACCAGTGGGATTTGTTAGACGCCGCTGGCGCGGTGGTGAGCAGCAACCTGGGCACTTGGCAAGCTGGCAGCGACATTCCAACACCACCGGTGGACATGAACGGATTCACGCTCAAGCTCTTGGGTGTGCCGCGCTTGGGTGACCAGATCCTTGTCAAGCCAGCAGACCCCAACAACTTCACACAGAACAACGGCAACGCCATTGCGCTGGCAGGCTTGCGCGATGAATTGATTGTTGACGGCGCCACCGCCACCGACGCTTATTCGCACGCCATGGCCGACGTGGGCGTACGTGTGCAGGGCGCGCGTTCAACCTCACTTATCACCACGTCATTGGCCAATGAGGCTGAAACCGCCCGCTCCAGTGATGCCGGCGTCAGCCTGGACGAAGAAGCCGCCAGGCTGATCCAGTACCAACAAAGTTATCAGGCCGCAGCGCGTGTTTTGCAGATCGCTCAAAAGCTTGTCGAAACCTTGCTGGCCACTGCAGGTGGTTGATCACTTTTTCGTGTCACGTCAATTTGTTAACGGACAAAAACCATGCGAATCACTTCGGCAAACGCCTTTGACACCGCGCTGACCAATCTGCAACGTCGGCAAAGCCAGCTCAGCGACGCGCAAGACATGTTGACCAGCGGCAAACGCGTGAACAAGGCCAGTGACGACCCCACAGCCGCGGCGCGGGGTGAACGCGCGCTGGCACAAATCAACCGCACCGACGCCAACCTGCGCGCGCTGGATGCGAGCCGCGGCGCCATGCTGCAGACCGAGGCAGCGCTGGGCGACGCGGGCGAATTGCTGCAGCAGGTGCGGGAGATGATGGTCAGTGCAGGCAACGCGAGCTATTCAGACGCTGAACGCAACACCGTGGCCGTGGCACTGCGCGGGCTGCGCACGCAACTGCTGTCGGTGTCTAACCGCGGTGATGGTGCGGGCGGCTACGTGTTTGGTGGACAAGGCAGCAACAGCGAGCCCTTCATCGATGCACCTGGTGGTGTCCAGTACGTGGGCACCTCGGGTTACCTGCGCGCAGCCACCGATGAGCCGCTGCCCTTGTCAGTGGACGGCGCGGCGGCTTGGCTGGGTGCCACCAACCCGGTGCCCGGCAACCCGCCCATATCACTCTTCAATGCCATCGACAGCACCATCGCAGCGCTTGAAACACCGGGCCAAGGCAGTGCTGCCGTGATAGCTGCTGTGCACAGCGGTTTGGCCGATCTGGACGTATCGATGGGAAACATGTCGGGCTGGCGCGCGCGCAGTGGTGAGGCCCTGCACCGAGCCGATTCAATGGAAGAACGCATGGGGGCCATCCGGCTGGGTGCGCAGTCCGAGCGCTCGGCCGCCGAGGACATCGACATGGTCAAAGCCATCTCTGAATTCCAAGGCCAGCAAACAGGCTACGAGGCCGCGCTCAAGACGTACTCCATGGTGCAGCGCCTGTCGCTCTTTGACTACCTGAACGGTTGAGCCTGGTACTGCGCAGTACCAGGAGCCTGCGTCAAACTACGGGGATGGCGCAACCCCGAGAAGCACCGCTGGCCCTTGACGACGCATTGCTGCAAACGCTCTGGCGCTCGCCCTATCCAGCCACCTTGATGGACGCCCAGCATCGGCTGGTGGACGTGAACCCTGCATTCGCGACGTTTTGTGGGCGCTCGCGCGAATCTTTGATTGGGCTGGACCCCATCGAGCTGCAACCTCTTGAAGATCGCGCCGACGTGCTCGCCCAGCGTCATTGGTTGCCCGCGCTCGATGCAGCGCACAGCGAGGTGGCTTCGGTGAACCGCCGCATGCTTGACGAGCAGGGGCGCGAACGCTGGCTGACCGTGGTGGCACGCAGGGTGCTGGCGGACAATGGTCGGGCACTGTGGCTATTGCTGCTGCAAGACCTGACGGCGGAACATCAAGCCCGTGCCGAGACTCGACGCGCACAAGATGAGCTCGGCCTGTGGTTTGAGCTCTGCCCCGTGGGCATGTTGGTGTATGACGACGACGGCACCGTGGTGCGCACCAATGCGGCCTTTGA
>JAYVRO010000373.1:0-16514 GCA_043776165.1 Rubrivivax sp.
GGCCTGACCGCCCACACCGGCGCCGCGCACCGTGTGCATGTGGTCACCGCCAAAGCCGGGTTGGTGGGCATGACACGTGCGCTGGCGCATGAACTGGCGCCGCAGCGCATCACAGTCAACTGTGTTTCGCCGGGCATGATCGACACCGTGCGCGAAGCCAGCAGCGCAAGCAGTGCGCCCACCCACCACGCCAAACACAAACCCTTGCTGGGGCGGCGTGGCACCGCTGCCGAAGTAGCGCAAGCCGTGGCTTTTCTGGCCGGCCCCGGCGCACGGTTTGTCACCGGGCAGGTGCTGCATGTCAATGGGGGCACTTACTTGGGTGCTTGATACTGAGTGCGTCCCGCAACCCTCGAAGTAAGAGCCCAGCATGACTGACGTCTACATCATCGGCACCTCGTGCACCACGTTTGGCAAACATGCCGACAAGAGTTTTCAAGACCTCACGCGCTGGGCCTACACCGAAATGCTGGCTGATTGCGGATTGGACCAACACAGTGCGCGCCTGATCGAACAAGCTTGGTTCGGCAACTGTGGCCTGGGCCAGTGGGGGCAAGGCGGCATCCGCGGGCAGGTGTGTTTTACGCCGCTCGTTGAAGAAGGCCTGTTTCCAGAGCGCGTGCCCATCGTCAACGTGGAAGGCGGTTGTGCCACTGCGTCTTTCGCTTTTCATGGCGCTTGGAAAGACGTGCTCAGTGGTCAAGCGCAAGTCAGCATGGCCACCGGTGTTGAAAAGCTTGTGAGCCCCGACGACCCCAGCCGCGTGCCGGCCATTTTTGCCACCGCCATCGATCAGCTGCAGCCGCAACGCTGGCACGACTACTACCGGCGCGCTGGTGAGGCCGCTGGCAAGGCTTTTGAGACCGGCCCGGGCCGAACGGTCTACATGGACACCTACGCCATGCAGGCCGCGTGGCACATCAAGACGCATGGCACCACGCAACGGCAAATTGCCATCGCCGCTTCTAAAAACCACCACCACGGCAGCTTGAACCCCAAAGCGCAATACCAGTTTGAAGTTAGCGTGGAGCAGGTGCTGACCGACCGTGAAATCAGCTGGCCGCTCACGCGGGCCATGTGCTCACCCATGGGCGACGGCGCGGCTGCGGCACTGTTGTGCAGCGAGGCCGCACTGTCGAACTTTTCACCTGAGGTGCGCGCACGCGCCGTGAAAGTGCGCACCTCGCAGCTGTCGGGTGGCAAGTACCGCAAGCTGGATGAGCCGGGCCTCACGCGCATTGCCGCCGACAAGGCCTATGCCCGAGCGGGCCTGGCCCCTGCCGACATGCACTTGGTTGAACTACACGACGCCACGTCTTTCAGTGAAATTTTTCAGCTCGAAATGCTGCGCCTGTGCCCCGAAGGCGAAGGCGGCCGTTTTGTCGAAAGCGGCGCCACGGCTTTGGGTGGCAGCCTGCCGGTTAACCTTTCAGGTGGGCTGGTTTCCAAAGGCCACCCGGTGGGCGCCACGGGCTTGTCGATGGTTTATGAAACCTGCCTGCAACTGCGTGGTGAGGCCGGCGCGCGTCAGGCCAAAAACGCCAGCCTTGGCATCATTGAAAACGGCGGTGGTGTGATGGGCTTTGACGAAGCGGCTTGCGCCGTGCACATCTTGGAAAAGTGCATATGACTTTGGACCAACCGACCACCATCGACTGGCAGCCAGAAGACCCCGCCACACTGGCGGACCCCTACGCGCTTTTTGCGCGCATGCGCGACGAAGACCCCTGCCACTGGAGCCCGCGCCTGCGCAGTTGGGTGCTCACGCGCTACGACGACGTCAAGAGCGTGTGCCTGCAAAAAGTGGGGGTTTCATCGGACCGGCTGCGACCCTTTTTTGAGTCACTGCCGAGCCCCGAAGCGGAGCGCATCAGCGACATCGTTCGCTATCTTTCGCTGTGGATGGTCTTCAAAGACCCACCCCAACACACGCGCTTGCGTCGCTTGACGAGCAAGGTCTTCAGCGCGCGCGCGATGCAAGGCATGCGGCCACAGATAGAGACCATCGCGCAAGATTTGCTGGACGGCCTGGATGGCCGCGACCAGCTCGACATCGTGGCCGACTTTGCCGGCCCCCTGCCCTGCCTGGCCATCATGGCCATGCTCGGCGTGCCGCGCAGCGATTTGGCCAAGGTCAAACGTTTGTCCGACCAGATTGCCCTGTTCGTCGGTTCGTCCCGAATGCCCCGGGACAAATACGACACGGCCCAAGCCGCGACGCAAGAAATGGCAGCGTACTTTGACAACTTGCTGGCCAAACGACGTGGCCACCCACAACAAGACGCCATCAGCGAGCTGGTGCATTTGCGCGACGGCGATGACCAGTTCAGCAACGACGAACTCATCGCCACTTGCATCCTCATGCTCTTTGCGGGGCATGAAACAACGACCAACCACATCGCCAACGGCGTGTTGTCGTTGATGCGCTTTCCGCAAGAGATGCGGCGCTTGCGCGAAGACCCCACGCTGGCAACGGCGGCCGTGGAAGAACTGCTGCGCTACGACGGCCCGTCCGGTGCGCAAGTGCGCGTGGTGTCAGAGCCGCTTGAGCTGCACGGCAAAACACTGGTGCCCGGCCAGCGCATCTTTTTGATGCTCAACGCCGCCAACCGCGACCCCCGCGCTTATGCCGAGCCCGACCGCCTGGACATTGCCCGAGACGGTGTGCCGCACTTGGCCTTCGGTTTTGGTGGCCACATCTGCCTGGGTTTTCCGCTGGCGCGCACCGAAGGCGCGGTGGCGTTCCCGGCCCTGTTGGCCCGCTATCAACACATCGAACCCGAGGGCGCCGCGCCGCTGTGGATCAACTCAATGGTGTTTCGTGGCATGCAGGCGTTGCCGGTGCGGGTTCGCGCTTAACTCGGGGTGTGGCTGCCGCTACGCATCTCAAACGTTAACGAGCGAACAAGCCTTGCCGCGGCGTCGCCTGGTCCAGCAATTCATAGGCCCTGTGATACGCGCCGGTGGACCACTTGCTGGCCTCGTGGCGGGCTTTGACCAAGTCAAACGCTCGCTGGCCTGCGGGGTACACGATGGTCGTGGCCCATTGTTCGGCCAGCAGGCCATCGCGGTACTCATACCGCGCCGTGCTGCGCAATTGTGGGTTGGCTCCTTGCCCCAGCAACCAGGTGATGGCGGCGTCACGGCCGTGAAAGGCAGCCCAGTGCAGGGGCGTAAAACCCATGGCGTCGGGGGCGTTCACGCCCACCGCGAGCAGCTCAGGGGTCGGCAACGCCACCGTGTGAAGCGGTGTGCGGCCCATCGTGTCGCGCACGGTCACGTCGGCGCCTGCGGCCAGCAGCAAGGGGCGCATGGCCGGGTGCGATTGATGCAGCGGGGTTTGTCCTAGGCCGGTGAGCGCCTGCACCTTGGCGCCCGCCTTCAAAAGGGCACGAACACAGCCAGCGCAATCTTGCATGGCTGCCATGTGCAATGGCGTGAACCCCGCTTGCGTGGCGACATGCACGTTTGCGCCACTGGCCAAGAGGCCCATCGTCAGAGCGGCGGTATCACCACCCCCGTCTATGGCATCGAGCCCAGGCGCTTGGTGCAACGGCGTGGCGCCGTATTTGTCCACGGGCAAAACACCCCGCGCCTGGCGCGCCAGGGCAAGCACTCGGGTAACGTCAAGTGTCAACAGGGCCTGGTCCCACTCCGGGCTGAACTGCGGGTTGGCAATGGCAATGCCTCCGGTCGAGAGCAGGGACAAAAGCACGGCCAAAAGACGGGTCACAACACGGGTCATCAACCCGGCCTGTTGAAGGCCCCATTCCTTGCGGCACCACATATGAACTCTCCTGCTGCCTGAACACACTGCGCACTTTGCGGCGCCCGTGTTTCAAGCCTGTTTGCGCGTCGCCGCTCTTTTGTTGCGTGGGTTTCAGACCAGCGTTGCCGGCGCGCCATGCAAATACGGTTTGAGCGCCAACCAGGCCATCTCGTGCACCGGGGTGGCCACGCCCAGGGCGCGGCCGCGGCGCACAACGTGGCCAGAGAAACTGTCGAGTTCCAGCGGCCGCCCTTTGGCCAGGTCGTGGTACATCGAGGCGTACATGGTCTTGGGGAACGACTGGTGCAAGGCCAGCGTGCGCCGGACGATGTCGGCAGGAAGCTCAACGCCTTCTGCGCGCGCCACCGCAGCGACCTCTTCGAACGCTCGCGTGGCCAGGGCGATGATGTCGGCATCGTGGTAGATGTGACCTGCGGGCAGGCGGAACAGGCTGGTGAGCGCGGCATTGCTGGCAAGCCCAACGAACTTGGCCCATTGCGAGGTGCGGATGTCGGGCAACAAGTCGGCGGTGAACCCCGCGCCCACACAAGCATCACGGAAAGCCATGGCCCGACCCGACATCGATCCATCGGCCTCGCCAAAGCGCAGCCCTGACATGGCGGACTTGTAGCGGATCAGCCCAGGCTCGACCATCACGCCCGACACCATGGCCAAGCCACCGAGTACGCTGCCCGCACCCAAGACTGCGGCAATGCGGTCCTGGTGGTCAACGCCGTTGAGCACCGAGACAACACAGGCACCGGCATCAACCAGTGGCTTTAAGGGTGCAGCGGCGGCCTCAATGTCATAGGCCTTGACTGCGAACAACACCACATCACAAGGGCCCACTTCAGGCGGCTGCTCAACAAAGCGCGCGTTGTCGACGAGAAGGCGGCCGTTGGGTGTTTCCAGCATCAGACCACGCTCGCGCATGGCCGCCAAATGGGCACCGCGCGCCACGAAGGTGACGCTGTGGCCTGCACGGGCAAGAAGCCCGCCGAAGTAGCCGCCGACGGCACCGGCGCCCATGATCGCGATTCGCATGCTGGATGTCCTGCCTCTGGTTCTGAACGTGGATCGACTGTGACACAGCGTTGTGGCGCGATGGCTGCGCAGGTGTGTCGCCAGAGGGGCACGGTTGGCCGCCTTGCTATGGCAGAGTAGCCGCCCCAGCCCGGCGATTGACGTCAGAGGCCCCACTTCACTCCAGGAAATTCCATGACCCATGACCTCCTTGTCACCGTTGAGAACGGCATCGCCACGCTGACCATGAATCGCCCCGATTCGCGCAACGCGCTGAGCGCTGAGCTGATGCAAGGCTTGGCGAAGGGACTCGCCGACATGGCCGCTGACGCCTCTGTGCGTGTGGTGGTGTTGACGGGCGCAGGGCGCGCGTTTTGCTCGGGCGGTGATGTCAAACGGTTTGCCAAGGCGGCCAGCGGCGGTGGCGTGCCAATGAGCTTTGACCTCCGGGTGACCGATCTGCGTGCGCGCATGGAAGTGAGCCGTTTGCTGCATGAGATGCCCAAACCCACCTTGGCCGTCATTCCTGGCCCAGCCGCAGGCGCCGGCCTGTCGCTGGCGCTGGCTTGCGACATGCGCATTGCTGCCGACGATGCCAAGCTGACCACGGCATTCTCGAAAGTCGGCTTGTCAGGTGACTTCGGCGGCAGCTACTTCTTGCACCATTTGGTGGGCGCCGCCATGGCGCGCGAGCTGTACTTCACGGGAAAAGTTTTGCGCGCCGACGAGGCGCACAAGATCGGCTTAGTCAATCGTGTGGTGCCCTTTGAGCAACTGGGCCAAGCGGCGGCCGACTACGCCCAAGAACTGGCTTCCCTGCCAACTGTTGCCGTGGGCTACATGAAGCGCAACCTGAACACCGCCATGCGTGGCAATTTGTCAGACGTGTTGGACGCCGAGGCCATCCACATGATCCGCACTTTTGACACCGAAGACCACAAGGGCGCAGCAGCTGCTTTCGTCGAGAAGCGTCAGCCGGTTTTCAAGGGGCGCTGAGGCTCGGGGCGCCCGGCTGCGCCAACAGATCAAGGCTTGCGCGCGGCGCGCGAATCAGCCCACTGCTGCGCTGACCATTGCAGCAAGTCTTCGGCGCCCGAGCTGCGCAGATGCGCGCCGCCGTCGATGGTGACCATCTCGCCGTTGATGTAGCTCGCGCGGTCTGACACCAGGAAGCTGGCCAGGTCGGCCAGTTCTTCGGGCCGCCCGACGCGGCCCAGCGGGTTCAGCGGCGCGCGCTGCGCCGAGGCCTGGCGTTGCCCAGGGTTGAGTTGTCGCATCGAACCTTCGGTAGGAAAGGGCCCGGGCGCAATGGCCACCAAACGGATGTGCTTGGGGCCCCATTCCACTGCCAGGCTGCGCGTCATGGTGAGCAGCGCCGACTTGGCCATGGCCGAGGGCACCGTGAAGGCGCGCCCTGTGAGCGTTGACGTCGACAGGATGCTCAGCACGGTGCCCGCCCGTTCTTGGTCTATCCATCGTTTGCCCACGGCCAGCGTGCAGTACAGCGCGCCGTGAAGCGTGGTGGCCAAGATGGCGTCAGCAGCACGGGGTGACAGCGTCTCGGTTTGCGCGATGAAACTGGCGGCCGCGTTGTTGACGAGCACGTCGATGGGGGCCAGGTCCCACTGCTGTGCCACCATGGCCTCGACGGCCGCAGCGTCGCGCACGTCGCACACGGCAGTGGCCACCTGGGCGCCGCTGGCACGCAGCAGTTGTGCGCTTTGCTCCAACACCTCGCCACGCCGACCGCACAGCACAAGCTGCGCACCCAAGGCTGCAAAACGAGTGGCCATGGCCGCACCCAGGCCGGTGCCACCACCGGTGATGAGGATGCGTTTTCCCGCCAGCAAGTTAGGTTCAAACATCAAGGTCTGTCATGCTTTTGCACAAGGCCTACTCGCCCTGAAATCGCGGCTCGCGCCGCGCCGCCATGGCGGCCACGCCTTCTTTGAAGTCGGCGGTTTTGAACTGCGCGTTTTGCTCGGCGCTCTCGTGTGCCACGGCAAGGCGGATCTGCTCGACCAGACCGTTGCGCAAGGTGGCCCGTGTGGACTGCACGGCCAGCGGCGCCGAGGTGGCGATCTCACGCGCCAAGCGGGCAGCTTCGGTGCGCACCTGGTCTTGCGCCACCAACACGTCGGCCAGCCCCATGGCCACGGCTTCTTCGCCGCCAATGCGCCGCCCCGTGTAGAGCAGCAGCGCCGCGCGCTGCGGCCCCACCAGCCGAGGTAGCGTCACTGACAACCCAAAACCAGGGTGGAAACCTAAACGATTGAAGTTAGCCGAAAAGCGTGCCTCAGCGCAGGTCACACGAAAGTCAGCCACCAGGGCCAGCCCCAGGCCCCCGCCCACCGCCGCGCCATGCACGGCGGCGACCACGGGCTTGCTGCAAGCAAACATGCGCAGTGCTTCACCGTACAAAGGGTTGACGCCGCGCGGGCCGCGTTGTGCTTGCGTGGCATTGGGCGTGGCCTCGCGGTTGGCAAAGTCGGCCCCAGCGCAAAACGCCGTGCCTTGCGCTGCCAGTACGATGCTGTGGCATCGGCGGTCGGCCTCAAGTGCTTCCAAGGCATCGGCCAAGTGTTGGATCAGCGCTTGGTTGAAAAAATTGTGCGGTGGTCGTCGCATCTCCACCGTGGCCACCGCGCCGTCAACGCTCACGTAAAGGTCCGGGCTGTCGTCACTCATGTTCGGCTTTCTGAAGTGCTGGGTTAACAAACGCGGCTTCGGCCTTTGTCAGCCCGCGGCGGTGAAGTGTTTGGACGTGATGCCCGGCCAAAAGCCCGCCGCGCGTGCGGCAATGGCAGCACGGCCGAGCTCGCCAGCCCACTGCGCGTCGCTGCCAAACTCTTCGCGCCATGCCCACAGGCGCCGCGTGGCGAAATGCAGGGCATGTTCGCGTGTGAAGCCAATCGCGCCGTGCACCTGGTGCACGATGCCTGCGGCCCGCGTGGCCGCTTCGCCAGCGCGCACCTTGGCCACGGCGGCACTGAAGTGTGTGGCGGTTGTGGCGGTCGACACGCTGTCGGGTGCATCGGCGGCCGCCACCATGGCCGCCATGCGTGCTGCGGCCACGTCGCCAGCGACCAGCGCCAGGTTCTGTTGGATGGCCTGGTTGCGCCCGATGGGCTTGCCAAACTGCACGCGCTCGTTGGCGTAGCGGGCGGCTTGTTCGAGCGATGATTCCAAGGCGCCCACCAGCATGGCGCTGCGGGCAACAGCGCCCAAGGTCCACACCGGCTGGCGCAATGCCAAGCCATGGGCCTGGGGCTTGGTGATGGCAGCGCCTTGCAATACGAGCGTGTCGCTGGGCAAGCCGGCCGCGTTGTTGTGGTGATGCAAGGCCAGGCCCGCCGCGCCTTGCAGCGCCAGCGTCGTCACACGCCCGTCAGCCAAGGACAAGAGTGCCACTGTGGCGTGGCGCGCCCAGGGCACGGCATGCGCGGTGCCGCTCACCGTTTGCCCACCGGCGTCAAGCTCGATGTCGTTGCCGCAGCCTTGTTCGATGACGGTCAACGGGCCTTCGGGCAACGGCAGCGCGGCCATTGACGCCAGAAAGCTGGCCAACATCGTTTCGGCCAAGGGCAAGGGCACCTGCCAGTAGCCCAAGCCGCGCAGCACGGGGTAGGCCACGGCCCAGCTCTGGCCAAAACCGCCCTGCGCAACGCTCGCCATCAACAAGGGCAAACCGATGTCGTTGACGCGCTGCCACAGCGTGGCGTCAAGCTCGCCGGCCTCGGCGCGTTCACGCAGGCTCTTGTCAACGGCTTGCGCAAAGAGCCGCTCTGCGCTGTCTTGGACCAGGGTGTCGGCTACGTCGGCCACGTCGGCTTCTGTCGCGTCGTGGTCGCTTGGGGTGGTGTCGCTCATCGCAGGTCCATTCCTTTGGCCACCATGCCGCGCAAGATTTCGCGCGTACCGCCGCGAAGTGAAAACGAGGGCGCGGCCAAGGTGATGTAACGCATCGCCTGATCCAGGGCCGAGTCGGGTTCGACCTGGCCAGCAAACAGAGCGTGCGCGATGTCGGGCATGGCCTGCTCGACCAACGCACCTTGGTCTTTCACCAAGGCCGCTGCCAGGGCCGGGTTCTCGCCACGCGACAGCATGCCCGCCACACCCAACGACATTTGTCGCAGCGTGGCGTAGTGCGCCACCACGCGGCCCAGCGCGTCGGCGTGGCGTGCGTCTTCACCGCGGGCCTGGTCGAGCATTTCAAGCAAGAGCTGGGTGCTGCTGAGGTAGCGCTCTGGGCCGCTGCGCTCAAAGGCCAGCTCGGCGCCCACTTGCTTCCAACCATCGCCCTCGGCACCAATGAGGTTTTCAGCGGGCACCCGCACGTCGTCAAAGGTCACTTCGTTGAAGTCGTGCTCGCCCAACTGGTTGATGATGGGCCGCACGGTGAGCCCCGGTGTTTGCATGTCGACCAAGAACTGCGACATGCCGGCATGGCGGTTCTCGCTGCGTGCCTGGGTGCGCACCAGCACGACCATGTAGTGGGCGCGGTGCGCGCCCGAGGTCCAGACCTTGCGGCCGTTGATGACCCAACCATCGCCACGAAGCTCCGCACGGCTGCGGATGGATGCCAGGTCAGAGCCCGAATCGGGCTCGCTCATGCCGATGCAGAAGAAGGCTTCGCCGCGCGCGATCTGCGGCACGATGCGTGGCGCCAAAGTGTCGGGCGCGTAGCGCATCAACAAGGGGCCGCTTTGCCTGTCGGCCACCCAGTGCGAACCCACCGGCGCGCCAGCGGCGAGCATTTCTTCGAGCACCACGTAGCGTTCAAGCGAGCTGCGTTCGTGGCCGCCATAGCGCTTGGGCCAGGTCATGCCGATCCAACCGCGCTGGCCCAGCTTGCGGCTGAATTCGGGGCTGGCGCCCGACCAGTTGCGGCAACGTTTGAGCGGCGGGATGTCTTGCATGGCCTCGGCCAAAAAAGCGCGCACCTCGGCGCGCAGCGCCTCGCAATGCGCTGGCAAGCAACCAGGGTCAATCAACAAGCCATGCATGGCGGGGGTCTCCAGGGTGCAGGGGGCAGGCCGTTGTCAGCCCAGGCGCATTCTGTAGGCAAGTTGTTGGTTGGGCAACAAGTATGTGTGCTAGATTCACTCGATGACCGAGCTTGAAAGCCCCCTTGCAGCGCTGCGGCGAACCGGCCGCACCGGCCGCACCGGCCGCACTGGCCCTTTGGCGGGTGTGCGTGTGCTAGACCTGAGCGCCGTGGTGCTGGGCCCGCTGGCCACGCAGATCCTGGGCGATTACGGCGCCGATGTCATCAAGGTCGAACCGCCGCAAGGCGACTTGATGCGCGCCAACGGCGTGTCGCGCAAACGCGGCATGAGCTCCATCTTTTTGGCCATCAACCGCAACAAGCGCTCGTTGGCCATCGACCTCAAGCGCCCCGAAGGCGTGGCTGCCCTGCGTCGCCTGCTTCCCACTGTGGACGTGCTGGTGCACAACATGCGTACCGCCGCGATAGAGCGGCTGGGGCTGGGCGCTGCGGCTTGCGCGGCCATCAACCCGCGGCTGATTTACTGCGTGGCCACTGGCTTTGGTGAGGACGGGCCAGACGCCGGCAAACCCGCCTTCGACGATGTGATTCAAGCCGCGTGCGGCCTGGCCGGTTTGATCGGCCACGATACGGGCGAGCCCGACTACGTGCCCTCATTGATCGCCGACAAGACCACCGGCATGGCGCTGGCTAACGCGGTTTTGGCTGCGCTGTATGAGCGCACCCAAAGCGGGCTGGGCCAGTACGTTGAAGTGCCGATGTTCGAGACCATGGTGGCCTTCACCTTGGCCGAACACCTGGGCGGGCGCAGCTTTGAGCCCGCCGAAGGGCCTGCCGGCTATGCGCGTTTGTTGGCCGGTGGCCGCAAGCCCGCGCCCACGCTGGATGGCCATGTGGCTTTGCTGCCCTACACCGGCGAACATTGGCACAAGTTCTTCACGCGCGCCGGGCGCCCAGACTTGGCCGAGCGGTACGGTGGCGACGACCGCCATGCACGCAACGCAGGCGTGAAAGAGCTCTATGCCGCGATGACCGCCATCACACGCACCCTGAGTACCCAAGTCTTGCTCGACTTATGCCGCGAGCTGGACATTCCGGCCACGCGCATCCATGCCATCGATGAGCTGCCCGAGCACCCACACCTGCGCGCGGTCGGCATGTTTCAAGCCCAGCAGCACCCCACCGTGGGTGCCATCGTCGCCGTGCGTCCGGCGACGCGTTTTGCGCGCACGCCGGCCGAGCTGGCCTTGCACGCGCCAGAGCTCGGTGAGCACAGCCTGGCGGTGCTGGAAGAAGCGGGTTTCACAGCAGCCGAGATCACCGCGCTGCGTTCACAAAACATCATCACCACCCCGGAGACCACACCATGACAGCAGGTTCACAGCAGACCGCAAAAACGTTGATGGCCTTCGCGGCACTGGCGCTCGGCGCAGCGCTCACCCTGGTGGCGCCTGCCGCCTTCGGCCAAACGGCGGCCAGCGGCGCCGCAGCAGCCTTTCCGAACAAACCCATTCGCATCCTCGTGCCCTTCACCGCGGGCAGCGGCGCCGATTCGTCGTCACGTTTTTACGGCGACCAACTTGCCAAGGCGTTTGGCCAGCAAGTGCTGGTAGAGAACCGGCCCGGTGGCAGCGGTGTGGTGGCGGTGCAGGCCACGCGACAAGCGGCCGCCGACGGGCACACCATCTTGATGGGCAGCAACTCGCCGATGGTGGTCAATGCCATCACCGTCAAGAACCTACCCTACGACCCCTTCAAAGACCTGCGCCCCCTGTACGGCCTGGCCATCAGTGCCGTGGCCTTTGCCGTGCGCGCCGACTCGCCCTATCGCAGCATGGCCGACCTGGTGGCCGCCGCCAAGAAAGACAACCGGCCCTTGCAACTGGGCAACTACTCAGCGGGCTACCAACTTGTGGCCGCCTGGCTGGGCACCGCCAGCGGCTTGGCGGTGACGCACATTCCCTACAAGGGTGGTGCGCAGATGCTCACCGACGTGGTGGGCGGGCAACTTGACGTGGGCGTCATCGACTTCACCGGCACCATCGAGCTCATGAAGGGCGGCAGACTGCGCGTGCTGGCGATCACCAGTGACAAACGCGACCCCAAGTTCCCCGACATTCCGACCATGAAGGAGAGTGGCTTTGCCGACTTCGAGACCGGTGTCTGGTCTGCCTTTTTTGTGCGCGCCGAGACGCCCAACGACGTGATTGAAAAGCTCGCTGCGGCCATTCAAAAGGCCATGACTTCCGAGGCAGGCCGCGCCTATCACGCCAGCTTGCCATCGTTGCCGCTGGCCATGGGCCCCAAGGAACTTGGAGAGTTCCAGCTGCGTGAATACCAGCGCTTCAAACGCGTGGCCGAGGTCGCAGGCATCAAGCCCGAGTGAACATTGAGGTGGCCGAGGTGACCGCCACGCGAAGCAGGCTGACGCAAGCTGAGCGCCGTGAATCGGCCGAGCTGCGTTTGCTTGACGCCGCATTGGAAGTGGTGGCGCGCCGCGGTTCCGTTCGCATGACGCTGGCCGAAGTGGGTGATGTCGCAGGTTGCAGCCGGGGTCTGGCGGCGCATCACTTTGGCAACAAGGCCGGCCTGGTGCATGCCTTGGCAAGCCACATCGGCCGACGCTTCCATCAACAGCGCGAACGCCAGTCGAGTGCGCATCCGGGCCTGGCCGCCATCGTCGACAACATCCATTTCTACTTCAGCCGCAAAGGTGGCAACTGGACGGCCACGCGCGCCTTGTTTGTGATGATGAGCGAGAGCTGCATGGCGCCCGGCACCGAACTGCGCCGCGAAATGGTGGCCTACAACCGCCAGGCGCTCGCCTGGTTCGAGCAGCACATCGCGCTGGGCGTGCAACAAGGCGAAATGGCGAGTGACACCGACCCTGCCCTGACCGCCGTGATCCTGCTCGGCGCCATGCGCGGCGTGATGCAACAGTGGTTGCTGGACGACCGCATCAAATTGGCGGCTGTGCGGGACCGCTTGTTGAGCATCGTGGACCAGGTTCTGCCAACTGCGGCACCCCACCTACCGGTTCAGAACAACAAGGCGAAGCCGAAGGTGCAACGCGCAGGGGTTTGATCAGCAAAGTGAGCTGATGGAGCACGTCAAAGGTGCCCGGCTCAATCGACCGCACGTTCCTCAGAGCGCAGCCAAGTCCACGACAGACCCATGCCCACCGTCGTGCCGATACGTTGCCGTACCAGCGGACTGGCGGCGTTGGCCGCGCCGGAAACGCTGTCGATGCGACCGAAGACAAAGACGTGCCAGTCGCGTGACAAGGCGGTCCATGAGTTCAGCCCAATTCGTGACGCAATGAGCCCGCCGCGCGCCGCATAAGCTGGCCGCGCTGCGGTGGCGTAGACGGGAGCGACACCATAAAAATGATCGGTCAAGGTGCGGCTGCCAAAAACGGCGCCCACGCTGGCAGTCGTGTTCCAGCCGTCGGGATTTTTACGGTCCCATTGCAGCTCGGGCTCGAAGCTCAGGCCACGCGATTTCAATCCGCCGCTGAGCTCGAATGCACCGCGCAGCGGCAGCTCAAGCCGCCATTTGGCACCACCTGGCGCGGCGCCGATGTGCCACTTCAACCGCGGGCCGGCTTCCACCAGCGTGCCCAGGTTGGGCATGCCGCGCCGGGCGTCAAGATCGCGCGATTTGGCCCCCAAAGTCGCACCGGCGCTGAAGTCGAGTTCGAACTGCGGGCTCTTGAAGGCGCGCAGCCCAACCGAGTCCTGATCGGCACGCAGAAACTCGCCGCGATAAAGCACAAACGGCAGTGCAATCGCCCCGCGCACCTGTTGGTCAGACCCCGGATAGGCTTGCTGCGAGACACCAAAAGCAAAGGCGCCGATTTCCCATTTCGGTTGCACCTCGGGGGTCGATTGCGCGAAGGCAACAGAGGTGGCTAGGCAAGCCGCAGCGGCGCAAACATGGAGAGTTTTTGACATGGGTTGGTTATACCCCTGCGCTGATGGACATCAGGGCGGCGGATTTAGCCTTGAACCTTGTCACATTGGCGCCATATGCTTGGCCGTCACCACCCGAGGTACAAGACCATGACCTTTCAGCGTTTGATCGTCTCCGTTGCCCTGGCCGCTTGTTGCTTGGTGGCCCAAGCACTGCCCACCGCAGACGCGGTACAGGCCGAGATCCAGCGTGGCAACTACACCCAGGCCGAAGCCATGATGCAAGAGGTGGTGGCGGCCAAGCCCGGCAGCGCCAAAGCGCACTACATCTACGCCGAAATCCTGGCCCACAACGGGCGCTTTGACCTCGCCGCGAACCAGGCAGCACGGGCGCGCGAGGCCGATCCGACCCTGAAATTTGCCGACGCAGCCAAGTTTCAAGCCTTCGAGTCGCTGCTCAAGCGCGAGCAGCAGGCTGCCGCCGCGCCGCGTGCAGTGACCAACACGCCGTTGAACACGCCACTGAACACACCGACCGCACGGCAAGTGGCACGGCCTGCACCGGCCCCAGAGCCAGCCAGCGGTATTCCCAGCTGGATCTGGGTGATCGGTCTGGCAGGCGTCGGTTTCGTGGTGTGGAAACTGGTCAGTGGTCGGCAGCAGACCCCGCCTCAAGCGTCGGCCATGGGCGCGATGGCGGGTGCTCGGCCCGGCATGGCGCCCGCTGGCGTCGCGCCTGGATATGGCTCAGGCAGCGCCCCTGGCTACGGCCCCGGTTATGGTCAGCCGCAAGCGCCCGGCATGGGCATGATGGGCGTGGGCCTGGCGGCAGCGGGCGGTGTGGCCGCCGGCATGTTGGCCGAAAAGATGCTGCACGGCGGCCACGACTCGAGCCGAAACACGGGCCAGCCGATCGACGCGGGTAACGCGTCTGGCGACTACTTTGACAAGTCGCTGATTGCCAACCCTGCTGCGCAAGAACTGGAGCAGCGCCCGGTGGACTTTGGCAATGGCGATGGCTGGGGTGGCGGCGATGACGCTGGTGGTGGCGGCGGCAGCGGCAGCAGCGACGACGGCTGGTGAGCGCGGTTGGTGAGCGCGGCTGGAGGACTCAGGTCGGTGTGAGACAGCATCCGCGCGGTTGATTGCAACGTCAAGCCGGTGGCGGCTCCACCGTCATTCCCGCAGCAATCAATCGATGTGCCAAGACGCTGCCCAATCCGCTGGCCGGTGTGAGCACGCCTCCCCGCTTGGCGCCACCTGGCAAGTCATTCAGCGGGCCAGTCAATGCCATCGCCGCTTCGCAGACGAACTTGGTTGTCGCGCGGTTGCCGGGGTCGCCTTGGTCGGCTATCCGGCCATGCAGGACACGGCCGCTGACGCTTTTGCCCACCAGTTCGCAGCGAAACGAACCTTGGTCCATGGCGCGTTCTGAAGGACCCTGGCCCGGTGCGGGCACGAGGGCCCGCAACAGGCTGCGCCACGGCTTGATCTTCAAGGCCAACTGGCCGAAACCCATGCCTGCACTGAGGCCCGCTGCCAGACCAGCAGCCACGGGGCCACGGCCGAAACGCATGGTCTCCTGGTAGCTGAAGTTGTCCGCATAAGCGAGGTCGCCCTGGGCTGTCTGCAGGGCTGCGCTGCGACGCACGACACGCGTGTTGATGAGCGCCATGACAAAAGGGCCGACCCAGCTTTTGAAGTCCGCGTCGTGGTGTGGCGCGACGGGGTCACGGTGCTCGCTGACGTTTCTTGGCGCGCTGCCGCTCGGGTTGAGCAAGAACGGGTCGGCCATCTGCTTGTCCTGGCCGGCATCCAACATGTTGAAGACCGAGGCCAAGGTGCCGCCATTGACACCGCCCTTCATCGAATGACAGGCCTTGACGCTGACACAAGGCTCGCCAAATTGCTGCCAGATGGCTTGCGCCACAAGCCAGGCGCCGAGGTCTGACGGCACGGAGTCAAAGCCGCAGCAAGGAATGATGCGCGTGCCTTCACGTTCAGCCTTTGCGTGGTGCTGATCGATCATGCTGCGCACCCAGGGTGTTTCGCCAGTGATATCGACATAGTGCGTGCGCTGCGCCACGCAGGCCGCCACGAGCACGCTGCCATACAAGGCGAAGGGGCCCGCAGTGCTCAACACCACGGTGGTGGCTGCGGCCAGGGCTTGCAGTGCGGGCGAATCGGCACCGTCGGCCACCACGATGCCAGCCTTGGCAGCGCCAGCGCCAGATTGCGCGCGCACCATTTCAAGCTTGGCAGCAGAGCGGCCCGCCAAAGCCCAACGCAAGCCTTTGGCATGCCGGGCAAAGTAGGCCACGGTCTGTTGTCCGACAAAGCCCGTGGCGCCGTACAGCACCACGTCAAAAGGCCGAGTAGTTGACGCGCGTTTCCTTGTGCTCATGGCGCCAGCCTCACTTCAGTTGGCGCACCAAGGCACCGCTGACCCGCCGCAATAGCCACTTCGGTGTTGCCCTGCTGGCCACGATGCCGGCCAGATTCAACACCCCCGGCACGCGGATGACTTCGCCCTTCATGCAGGCCTCGAAACCTTCCTTGGCGACCTCGTCGACCTTGCCGATCAAAAAGCTGGGCAACTTGCCCAGTTCGCTGCTCGTTTGCTGCGCGGTGCTCAGCATGTTGGTGGCGGTGATGCCCGGGCACAGGGCAGTGACGCTGACGCCGCTGCCTTTGAGTTCTTCTGACAAAGACTCGGTGAGCGACAGCACATAGGCCTTGGTGGCGGCATAGGTTGCCAACGAGGGGATGGGCTGAAAGGCAGCGATCGAGGCGACGTTCAAAA
>JAYVRO010000374.1:0-4520 GCA_043776165.1 Rubrivivax sp.
TTGTAGCGCAGGATTTGAAGGCCTTCGCCGTTGGCGACAGGCCAATTCAACAGCGCCGCGATGCGCTCTTCAATGCGCTGAATGAGCGCCGACTGACCGCGCTCAAAAAACATGCCATCGCTGGTGCGCGAGGCGTTTACCTCGCTGCCGCCGGTCTCGTTCTCGACGGTCTCAGAGCGCGCCAGGCGGGGCGCGGCTTCAGCCATTAATGCGTCACATTCGTCCTCAGACAAGAGGCCGCCAAACACCACCACGCGCGGGTGGCGCATGTGCATGACGATGGCCACGCTGCGGCCAGCCGCGTGCACCACAACGGCCGAGTCTTGCAGTGCGGGCTCGGGCAGTGGCACGGCCACGGCCAGGGCGGGTGCGGCCACGCCGTCAGGCACCGGCTTGCCCAGTTGCACCAGTCGCTCGCGCAGCGTGGTTTCCATGGCGGCCATCGCCGTGTCTTCACTCCAGCCGCTGGCTTGCATGGCGGACAGCACGGCATCGGGTTGGCAACCGACTTCGGCTTGCGCCACGATCCAGCGACGCAATTCTTCGGTGATGGTTTGAACGGGGGGGCTCGTGCTCATGGGCTGCATTTTGACAAATCTGCGTGGTGGTTCTCAGGTTGACTATGAATCACCGATGTCAAAAGTTAATCCTTGCGCCGCAGGTGCCAAGCCAGGATCAGCAAGACCAGCGGCGCGGCCACCGCTGTCACGCCCAGGTGTGCAAAAACCAGCGACAAAGACAACACATTGAGCGCCACAAACGTTGGCCACCCAATGCGCCGCCCGCCCAGTTGGCCGGTGTAGGCCGCGCCCAGGCCCATGATGGCCACGACGGCAGCAAAGAGCGCCACGGCAAACGCGCCCCATGTGAAGTCAACAAACAGCAGGGCCGGTGTGTAGACAAAAGCAAAGGGCACCAAGGCCTTGCCCATCGAGAGCCTGAATGCCGTCATGCCCGTGCGCATGGGCTCACTGCGCGCAATGCCTGCCGCTGCAAAGGCGGCCAGAGCGACAGGGGGCGTCACGTCGGCCAGCACGCCGTAATAGAAGACAAAAAAGTGCGTCGCCAACATGGGCACACCGAGTTGCCCCAGCGCGGGCGCCACGATCGACGCCAAGATGATGTAAGTGGGCGTGGTGGGCACGCCTGTGCCCATGATGATGCAGGCGATGGCCGTGAAGATCAGACCAAAGAGGATGGTCAGGGCCTTCAGATCGAACCAATGGAACAGGTCCACCGCCGCCACGGCTGCCGCGGCGCTGCCCGACAAGTCAAGCACAAAGGCCGAGAACTTGAAGCCCATGCCGGTGAGCGTGGTGATGCCCAGGATGAAGCCCACACAAGCGCAGGCCGCGCCAATGCTGAGCGCCGACTTGGCGCCCATCTCAAAGCCCCGCATCAAGCCGCGGGGTGTGATGGCCAGGCCCGTCATGCCTTGGCCCGCGCCAGGCACCACCGTGCTTAACACCCGAGGTAACCAAGAACACGCGACAGTGAGCGTGATGCCCCAAAACGCCGCCAAGAAGGGCGTGTACTGCAGGAGCAGCATGGTCACCATCACCACCAGCGGGATGAACAAATGCCAGGAGCTTTTGAGCACACCTGCCAAGGTGGGAATGTCCTTGGCGTCCATGCCGGCCAAACCCAGGCGCTTGGACTCCAGGTGCACCATCCACAAAATGGCCATGTAGTGCAACGCGGCCGGCACGATGGCCACCAGCACCAGTTGGTTGTAGGGGATGCCCAGGGTCTCGGCCATGATGAAAGCGGCCGCGCCCATGATGGGCGGCGTGACCTGCCCACCGCAAGCGGCTGAGGCTTCCACAGCCCCCGCAAAACGCGGCGAGAAGCCGACCTTTTTCATCAACGGGATGGTCATCACGCCAGTGGTCACGGCGTTGGCGATGGCCGAGCCGGAGATCATGCCGAAGAGGCCCGACGAGACCACGCAAACCTTGGCCGGCCCGCCGCTGAATCGCCCGGCGGCCACGGTGGCCAGGTTGACAAAGAGCTGCCCCAAGCCGGTGAGCTGGGCCATGATGCCGAACAGCACAAAGTGGAAGACGAAGGTGGCGACAACGCCCACGGGGATGCCGTAAATGCCTTCGGTGCCCTTGTACAAATGCGCCACCACGCGTGACACGCTGTAGCCGCGATGCGCCAGCCCACCGGGCAAATAGGGCCCGAACAAACCGTAAAGCACGCTCACCACAGCGAGCAGCGGCAGGAAGATGCCCATGGTGCGCCGCGCGGCCTCCAGCACCATGGCAATGGCAATGACGCCGAACATCAAATCAATGGGCGTGTGCTGGCCCGGTCGCTGGATGAAGATGCCGTCAAAAAAGATCAGCAAATAGAGCGAAAAGCCCGAGGCCAGCGCGGCAAAGATCCAGTCGCGCCAAGGGATGTGGTGATGGCTGCCGTCGTACGCCTTGAGCGGCAGCGAGAGCGCCGCCACGGCCAGCAGCACCACGGCAAACACCGCTTGCGCAGCCAGCGGCACGGGCTCGCTCAGGCCCTGCAAGAGGCTCCAGCCCATCACCAGATAAAACGCCGCCAAAGCGATGGAGACGCCCCATTCCCAGGGCCCGGGCAAGCGCTTTTGCCGTGGAAAGACCAAGAAGCACAAGCCCAGCACCACGCTCAAGTGGATGGCACGGTGGGCAATCTCGTTGTGCAGGCCAAAACCAGCGGTGTAGTAGTGCCAGCTCGACAAACCCACGGTGATGATGGTCACCACAACGGCCGCCACACCGGCCAGTCGGCGAAAGTTGGCTTCGGGGTCGAACTGCTCGATGAGGCGGTCGACCTCGTCTTGCGGTGGCGAGGCTGGTGTGCCTAGTGCGGTTGCTGTGGGCGTGTTAACTGATGTCATCAGTGGGCCGGTTTGCGTGGGATGAGGTGGGTTGGGCAGCGCAGCCAACGGCGCGCAATTCAATGGCCTGCGTGCCAAAACTTGCCAGCAGCCACACTTGGCCGTTCAGCAGCAGCCGCATGCCCTGGTCGGGCAAGGGGCGCACCACCAGCGGGTGCACCAAACGGTTCAGACGCAGGGTCGATCGACCCATCTCATGCGTTAATGTTTCATCTTGTTCAGCGGCGAAGGGCAAACCGTAACCGGCGCCGTCGAAGTCTTCACGCACGAGGCGAGCTTGCGGCGTGAATTGGTAATGGTCACTCACCGTGGTGCCCAGCACGGAGTGTTCGAAGGCGATCACCGCTTGCGGTGCCAGGGCGTGAAGAGGCAGGCGCTGCAACTCGCGCCCGCTGCGGTGATCAAGCAGTACCAGCTCGCAAGCCGCCCAGGCGGGACAGGCGCTTGCCGCTACCAGTGCCGTCAGCGCCTTCAGTGCCGCCAACGCAACCGCCGCGCCAGTGCGTGCGACCGTCCTCGTCACTTCACAACGCCCTTTTCTTTCAGGTACCTCAACGCGCCTGCGTGCATCGGCGCCGTGCCGACGGCCGTGGCGGTGGCCAGGCGGATGTTTTTGCCCTGGGAGTGCACCTGGCCCATGATCTCGGTGTTCTCATAAAGTGCCTTGGTCACCTCGTAGGCAACGGCCTCGCTCACACCCTCGTGGGTAGCCCACACGGCCATCACGGCCAAGGTGTCGACCGCCGCTGTCTGGCCCTTGTAAGTGTTGGCGGGCAGCGGCACACGGGCGTAATAGGGCTGCTGGCGTTGCAGCTCGGCAATTTCGGGGCCTGACAAGGGGATGACTTTCAAAGCGTGGCTTTGCGCAAAGTCAGTCACGGCCGAGGTGGGCACTCCGGCGGTGATGAGCGTGGCGTGCAGGTTGCCGTCCTTGATCTTGTCCACCGCTTGAGTGAACGACGAGAGGTCTTCTTTCACGTCGGCGCGTGTCATGCCATGCACCCGCAGCAAGTCGGTTAACAGTTGATACTGCCCAGACCCAGGTGCGCCCGATGAAATGCTCTTGCCCTTCAAGTCGCGCACGCTGTTGATGTTGAAGTCAGCGCGGGTAATGAGCTGCACTGTTTCTGGGTACAGCGCACCGAGGGCGCGCAAGTTCTTGAGCGGCGCTTTGTCAAACTGGCCCGTGCCGTTGTAGGCGGCGTCAAGGATGTCAGCGGCCACAAAGGCCGACTCGATCTCTTTGTTGCCCAGCAGTTTGGCGTTGCCGACACTGGCGCCAGCGGCTTCTGCCGTGGCGCTGATCTTTTGCCCACCCACCGTGGCTTTGTTGGAGATGAGCTGCGCCAGCATGCCGCCCAGCGGGTAATAAGTGCCGCCCGTGCCGCCGGTGGCGATGCCGAAGAACATGCGCTGCTGCGCATAGGCGGCGCTGGCCAGGACCAGCGCAGTAACGGCCGTGGCCGCAAGGAGTCTGAGGGTGAGTTTCATGGGGTCTTTCTGTGGTGATCAAGGTGCAAAGTGACCGATACGACAGGTGGCCTAGGCCCAATACTGTTCACTTTGTACCGTTCGCACTGAGCTTGTCGAAGTGCCTGGCGGGGCTTCGACAAGCTCAGCCCGAACGGATCCTTTGCTAAGCGAA
>JAYVRO010000375.1:0-4503 GCA_043776165.1 Rubrivivax sp.
GCGCCATCTTTGAAGTTGAACACGCCACCCTGGCCGACTGTTTGGCCTACTTCGAGGGCCTCAAACTCGTGGGCAGCAAGGCCGACATTGCGGCCAAGATCGTGCGCGAAATCAGCTCGCGCCTGCGCTTTCTGAACGACGTGGGCTTGACGTATTTGAGCCTGGACCGGGGGGCGGACACGCTGAGCGGTGGTGAAGCGCAGCGCATCCGCTTGGCGTCACAAATCGGCAGTGGTTTGTCGGGCGTGATGTACGTGCTGGACGAGCCCAGCATTGGACTGCACCAGCGCGACAACGAACGCCTGATTGCCACGCTGCGTCACCTGCGAGACCTGGGCAATTCGGTGCTGGTCGTGGAACACGATGAAGACATGATCCGCGCCGCAGACCACGTGGTCGACATGGGCCTGGGTGCCGGTGTGCACGGCGGGCGCGTCATCGCACAAGGCACGCCCGACGAGCTGGCGCAAAGCAAAGAGTCGCTCACGGGCCGCTACCTGGCGGGCGTGCTGCGCATTGCAGTGCCGCAACGTCGGCGTCTGCAAGACCAGCAAGACCAGCGAGAGCCGCGCGTGCTGCGCATCAACGCCGCGCGGGGCAACAACCTTCGCAGTGTGGATGTCGACATTCCTGTGGGCCTGTTCACCTGCGTCACGGGTGTGTCGGGCTCGGGCAAAAGCACCCTCGTGAACGACACGCTTTACGCCGCAGTCGCCAAGAAGCTCTACCAAAGCCACGCCGAGCCTGCGGCGCATGACCGCATTGATGGCCTGGAGCATTTCGACAAAGTCATCAACGTTGACCAAAGCCCCATTGGCCGCACACCGCGCAGCAACCCCGCCACCTACACCGGCATGTTCACGCCCATCCGTGAGCTGTTTGCTGAAGTACCGATGGCGCGTGAGCGTGGTTATGGCTCGGGGCGCTTCAGTTTTAACGTCAGCGCCAGCACGGGTGGTGGGCGCTGTGAGGCCTGCGAAGGCGACGGGGTGATCAAGGTCGAGATGCATTTTTTGCCCGACGTCTACGTGCCCTGCGACACCTGCCACGGCGCGCGCTACAACCGCGAAACGCTGGAAGTTCTCTACAAAGGCAAACACATTGCCGACGTCTTGAAACTCACCGTTGAAGAAGCCCACAACTTCTTCAATGCTGTGCCCAACATCGCGCGCAAACTGCAAACCTTGCTGGATGTGGGCTTGGGTTATGTCCACTTAGGTCAAAGTGCAACAACGCTGAGCGGTGGTGAGGCGCAGCGCGTCAAGCTCGCCCTGGAGCTGAGCAAACGCGACACCGGTCGCACCCTGTACATCCTGGACGAGCCCACCACGGGCCTGCATTTTCACGACATCGGCCTGCTGCTCAAAGTGCTGCACCAGCTCACCGACGCGGGCAACACCATCGTCGTCATTGAACACAACCTGGACGTCATCAAAACCGCCGATTGGCTCATCGACATGGGCCCCGAAGGCGGCGCCGGCGGTGGGCAGGTGTTGGTGGCGGGCACCCCCGAAGAAGTGGCCGGGTTTGAGGGCAGCCACACGGGGCGGTTTTTGGCGGGGATGTTGGGCAAATCGGTTCGGTTGGCATGAGGCGTCTGCCAAGGCACGACGACGCTTGGTATGAACGGCGGCTGGCGCCGCCCAGCGCGTGCCCACGGGTCGTGATCGACACCGACGCCGCGAATGAGATTGACGATCCGTTCGCGCTGGCCTGGGCACTGCTCTCGCCCGAGCGGTTGCAGGTGGAGGCGGTGTATGCGACGCCGTACTCGTTTGCGCACCGTCGTGGCGACCGACGCGACGCGCTGCCCTGTTTTGATCCGCCTGGCATCGGCATGGAACGCAGTTTCGAAGCGGTCAAGACGGTATTTGCGTGTCTCGGCCTGCCCAGCACCGGCCGCGTCTTGCGGGGTGCCACCGACTACCTGACCGCGCCGCAAGCCCCTCAGCCCAGCCAAGCGGTGGACCACCTGATAGCGACCGCGCTTGCGACGCCGGCCGACGGCCCGCCGCTCTATGTCGTCGCCATCGGCTGCGCCACGAATGTCGCCAGCGCCTTGCTGCTTGCACCACAAATCGCCGAGCGCATCGTCGTGGTGTGGACGAGCGGGTACCCCTCGCACGCACCGCATCCGAACCACTCGTTCAACCTCGAACAAGACCTGCATGCAACACGTGTGCTGCTGGGCAGCGGCGTGCCGCACGTCTACTTGCCGGGTTTCCATGTCGGTGCGCAGTTGCGCCTGTCGCTGCCAGAGATGGAACGGTGGGTACGCGGCCGCGGGGCGGTCGGTGACCACCTGTTCGATCTCTACACCCACAACCCGCTCTGGCCGCTGATGGGCATCACAAGCTTCGAGGCGCACTCTTGGGTGATCTGGGACCTGATCAACATCGCCTGGCTGCTCAAGCCCGAGTGGGTGCCGAGCAGCCTGGTTCGCACGCCCGCGCTGGGTGACGACAAGCGCTGGCAAGCGCAGCCAGGTTCGCACCTCATGCGCGAGGCCTACGCGGTGCAACGCGACGCGATCTTTGGCGACTTTTTCGCGACGCTGGGCAAGGCGGCGGCGCGGACAGCGCAGCCCTGAAACGCATTGTTCGCGGGTGGCTGCTGGCCACGCCCGACCAAGCCTGTCTAAAGGCCGTGACCAGCCAGTTGATCGAGTTCGTCCGTCACCCGCAGCACACCCTGCGGCGACAGGTAGGTGTCGACACGTTCGCGCACATGCTCGACCAGCGCCGATTCACTGCGTTCGCCTGACCAATCCTCGCCGTCGGCACTGGATCGGGCGGCCGCACTCGATTGCATGCGCCACTTGGCGCACCAGGTCACCGACCAGAGCCACATCGCCGCGCGCAGCGGCATCAGCCAGCCCTGCCATGCGCGCGCATCGTCACCGTGCGCCAGCCATTGGCGGTAAAACGCCACCACCTCGTCAACTTCTAGCACAGCGGAACTGGCACGATCCCAGGTGGTCGAGGTGTAGAGCGTGGCATGCGCAAGGTCCAGCGGCGGAAAGCTGTAGCGCGCCTTTTCCAGGTCCACCAGCACCGCAGCACCATCGCTGGCGCGGATGACGAAGTTGCCCGGATGGGCATCGAAGGAGATAAGGCGCCGTGGCGGTCGATCGCGCCGACCGCAGCAGACCGCAAACGCTGCACGGGTGCGCTCAATGGCCGCGCGGCTCGGGTCCTGCAGGCCTGCGCTGTCGAGATAGACGGCCTGAAGATCAATCTCGTTGCGCAGCAGCTCCAGCGGGTCGACTGGGTCGAGCAATGGTGCGCGCGCGGAAGGCGGCGGCACGGGCAGCGCATGGATCGCAGCGAGGGCGTGCGCCAGCCGCGGCAGATCAGTGGGCAGCTTCGCTGGGCGGCCAACGATCTCCTCGACGAGCAGCGCGCCACGCGGCAGGAGCCGCGACGGCGCCAGCACACTGTGCAAGCGGGGCGTGTGGCCACTGGTCGCCGCGCGATCAAAACAAGCGGCTTCGTAGGCGAGATTGGCCTGCGCCGCGAGGTCCATCTGGCTCTGCTTGGGAATGCGTGCCAGCAGGCCCGTGCCGACCAGGCGCAGATGCGTGTGGGCGAGTCCGGCGTCGGGCAGCGCTTCGATCGGCACCTCGGCAGTGGGCGATCCGACGTCACGAAGCGCTTCACGAAGTGCGCCTGCCAAAACACCCACAGCGTCTACCTTCATCGCCAGCCCAGCCCCTGCAAATGCACCAGATCAGCCGCCTCATCAATGTCGTGCAGCGCTGCGAGTTCAGCGTGGCGTAACGCGCCCGTGTGAAGCCGTTCGCGCGTGCGCTGCATCACCTCAGGCGTGCTCCACGGCATGCGGGTGAACAGCTGCGGCACGGGCCGTCGCAGGCCGACCAGCGCGTACCCACCGTCAAACGCTGGCACGAAGACGGCATCGTGGGTTTCCAGCGCCTGGGCGGCGCCGCGCAGCACGTCGGCGTCCAGACATGGCGCGTCGGTGCCGATCAACATGACCCGGGTTGCGTCGTGCTGCCAACGCTCGAATACGCTGGCCATGCGCTCGCCCAGATCACCCTCGCCTTGCCGCGTGAGCTTGACGCCGGGTTGAGATGCCCAGGCGTCGAACGCTGCGTGCGAGGGTTCGGGTGCGCAGCACAGTTCGACAGGGCCCAGCCGCGCCGCCAAAACCGCCGCCATCGTGCGGTCGAGCAACCACTGCGCTAGCGCGGCGGCCCCCTCGGCACCCAGCGCCGGGATCAAGCGCGTTTTTGCGTACCCCGCCACGGGTGCTTTGGCCATCACGACGACAACACAGAGATCGCTTTTCAATGGCGGCTCAGCGGTTGCTCATCCGTTGCTCGGCGGTCGCCGCAGCCGTACTGCGGTGCCAAGCGTTCGGCGCTGACGCCAAGCCAGTACAAGAAGCGCAGCCGCCACATCAGCATCATCGTGCGCCATACGCCGCGCTGCTCCCAGCGGCGCCCCGAAGTGGTCACGCGCTCGCGCAGACAGATCGGAC
>JAYVRO010000376.1:0-16377 GCA_043776165.1 Rubrivivax sp.
TCCGTGCGCGATTTGCTGCCTGGGTTTTCCACGCGCTTCGGGCAGGAAATAAGTTCCTGTATCTGCGTTTCTGTAAGCGTCAACACCGACATGCGGGAACCTCCATTGCCATTGTCGCCGACCTCAGAAAGCCGCCAATACAAATCGCCCATACGTGCAGGCCAGCTTCATGCTTTGATCATCCCCGGCGTCCTTGGGCTGGGCCGACAAGGCTCACTTTTCGCGCTTCATCGCCTGCAGATCACCTTCCCAGGTGATCTTTCCACGAAGCTTCTTGATCTCGGATTGCTGCTTGAGCCGCAGCAACGTCTTCGGTCCCTTCCCGAGAATGTCTGCGGTGAGCGGTTTGCCTTCCGACGCCTTGCGCCTGGGCTGAGCAAGCACCGCACGAAGGGCAGTATTGTTCATGGTCTGATACCCCATGCCTTCGTTTTCTGCCTTCGAGCGGAAGTGTTCAAGCACGTCGTCGTCAAGCATGATCGTGATGCGGGTCTTGCCCTTCGACGAGATAACTGCGCCTCGCTTGGCGTTTGAAAAATCGTATTCCTTACGCACCGTACTGCTCCAGTTCGCCTCTGCTGCGGCCCCCAGATTCAATCGACCCAGTGCACCACTCCCGTCCAAGCCGTGACCAGCACGACGATGCCAAAGGCTATGCGGTACCACGCAAAGGGCACAAAACTGTGGCTGCTGATGTAGCGCAAGAGCCAGCGCACGCAAAAGAAGGCTGAAATGAAGCTGGTCAGCATGCCCACACCCCACATGCCCAGATCGTCAACTGACAGCAGCGCGCGCTCTTTGTAGAGCGAATACAGCGTGGCCGCGCCCAAGGTCGGAATGGCGAGGAAAAAAGTGAACTCCGTCGCCACTTGCCGGGACAAGCCAAAGAGCATGCCGCCGATGATGGTGGCGCCCGAGCGGCTGGTGCCCGGGATGAGTGCAAAAGCCTGCGCCGCGCCAACTTTCAGCGCGTCCAGCGGCGTCATGTCATCGATGTTGTGCACACGTATGCTGTGCTGCCGACGTTCAGCCCACAAGATGATGAGCCCTCCGACGATGAAGGTGGTGGCCACCGTGGGCGCGTTGAAGAGGTGCGTTTTGAGCAACTTGCCAATGGCCAAACCGATGGCGGCCAAGGGCACAAAGGCGATGGCCACGTTGACCAACAAGCGCCGCGCGGCGGGGTCGTGCCCGGCACCCCAGGCACGTGTCAAAACGCGCGCTATGCGCACGCGAAATTCCCACACAACGGCCAAGATGGCAGCCGACTGGATGACGATCTCAAAGAGCTTGCCGCGTGCGTCATTGAAGTCAAGCAACGCACCGGCCAAGATGAGGTGACCGGTGGACGAAACGGGCAAAAATTCTGTCAGGCCCTCGACCACACCGAGCACGGCGGCCTTCAACAACAAGAGTGGATCCACTGCGCGACTTTCTGGCTCGTTCGTTGGCGGGGTGATGACCCCGGCACGAACGCACATGGAGCCGCACAGGGTGCGGCAACGGTTGCCGCAAAAGGCGCCGAATGATAGCCATCTGGTGCCTGGGTTTTGGGGCCGCGTCACATCGCACAGCCGGCCCGCTACCAGCCCGCTCGATTGACCTGCCCCGGCGGCGGACATTACATTACTGACCAATCAGTCATTAATCAGACATGCCGACTCCACCCCGTTTGGCAGCGCGCGATCAACCCGCCGCAGCCGCGCCGACAAGGCCCGGCCCCACGCGCCAACGCCGCAAAGAAACGCGTCCTCAAGAGCTGCTGGATGCCGCTTTGGCGTTGTTCGTAGAAAAAGGTTTTGCGGCCACACATGCCGAAGAAGTTGCCCAGCGTGCGGGCGTCTCCAAAGGCACGCTCTACTTGTACTACCCGAGCAAAGAAGAGCTCTTCAAGGCGGTGATCCGACAGAACCTGTCGAGCAGCATCGCCCAGGGATTGGAGATGGTGGCGGGCTATGAAGGCAGCACGGCTGATCTCTTGGTGCAACTGGCCCAGGTGTGGTGGGACCGCGTCGGCAACACACCCGCTGGCGGCATCATCAAAATCATCTTGGCCGAGGTGCGCAACTTCCCGGATCTGGCCCAGTTTTACGTGGATGAGGTGATCGTGCCTGCCAATCACTTGTTGGGCATGGCGGTGCACCGCGGCATCAAGTTGGGTGAGTTCCGCGACCTGCCCGCACAGGCTGTTGCGCATGTGTTGATGGCGCCCATCATCTTCATGGCCTTGCACCGCCATTCCTTTGGCGCATGCCCGGTGCAGGGCAATCACCTGGACCCCGACATGATTTTGAAAACGCATCTTGATCTGGCACTGCACGGCCTGTGTGTGCCCGGCAAGTCACCAGCGATTTCGGCAACTGCCACCAGGCAGAAGGCCAAGCAGAACGCCAAGCAGAAAGCCACCCGACCATGAATCGTCGCGTCATTTGGATCGTTAGCCTGGTGTTGGTCGTGGGTGCCTTGGCCTGGGTGGGCCGCGCTTGGATGCAAAACAAGGCTGCAACAGCAGCGACTGCGGCAGCCAGCGCCGCCAGCGCGTCGATGAAGCCCCTGGAAATGGCCGCAACTGATGTGGCCACCGCGCAGCGCACATCGCTCATCACCTTGTTGCCGGTGTCGGGCAGCTTGCGTGCCGTGAACAGTGCCATGGTGCGCGCCAAAGTGGCAGCAGAAGTCAAAAACGTCAACGTCCGTGAGGGCGACCGCGTGGCGGCCGGCCAAGTGCTCGGGCGCCTGGACGACACGGAATTTGGCTGGCGTTTGCGCCAGGCCCAAGACCAGGCGGCAGCGGCCAAGGCGCAGCTCGAGATTGCCGAAAAGACCCTGTCCAACAACAAAGCACTGGTGGACCAAGGCTTCATCAGCCGCACGGCGCTGGACACTTCGGTGAGCGGGGCCTCGGGCGCGCAAGCTTCCTTGCAGGCGGCCCTGGCGGCTGCCGAGTTGGCACGCAAAGCAGTGGGCGACGCGGTATTGCTCGCGCCCATCGGCGGCGTGATCTCACAACGTTTGGTGCAGCCCGGTGAACGGGTGGGTGTTGACGGCAGGCTGCTTGAAATTGTCGATCTCTCCCGTGTCGAGCTGGAAGCCGCACTGGCGCCTGAAGACGCTGGCAGCTTGCGTGTGGGCCAAGTGGCCACGCTGCAAATCGACGGCGTGAACGAGCCCATCTCCGCCCGCGTGGTGCGCATCAACCCCAGCACACAGGCGGGCACACGAGCGGTGCTGGCCTACCTCGCGGTGGACCCACACCCAGCCCTGCGCCAGGGCTTGTTTGCACGTGGTCAGATCGAACTGCAAAAAGTCAGCGCATTGGCCGTGCCTGTGAGCGCCGTGCGCATGGAGCAGGCCCAGCCCTATGTGCTGGCTGTGGTGGAAGGCAAGGTGCTGCGCCAAGTGGTCAAACTCGGGGTGCGAGGCGACGTGTTGTTGGACGGAACCCTGCAGCTCGGTGTGGATGTTGTGGAAGGATTGAGGGCAGGCCAGACAGTGTTGCGCGGCACGGTGGGCAGTTTGCGCGAGGGCACGCAGGTGCGTTTGCCGGCTCCAGCGGCTCCAGCGGCTCTTGCGTCTTCAGCGGTCCCAGCGTCATCCGCCTCAAAGTAGGGCGGCAGCACCATGTGGTTCACACGCGTTTCCATCGCCAACCCCGTCATGGCCGTGATGGTCATGCTGGCCTTTGTCGTGCTGGGCCTGTTCAGCTACCAGCGCTTGTCCATTGACCAGTTTCCCAACCTCGACTTCCCCACCGTCGTCGTACAGATGGACTACCCCGGCGCGTCGCCCGAGATCGTTGAAGCCGAGGTCACGCGCAAGGTGGAAGAAGCGGTGAACACCATTGCGGGCATTTCGGCGTTGTCATCGCGCTCGTACGAAGGCACATCCGTCGTCATCATCGAATTTAATCTCGACATGGACGGGCGCAAGGCGGCCGAAGACGTGCGCGAAAAAGTCGCCCTCATCAAGCCCTTGTTGCGCGACGAAGTGAAGGACCCACGCGTCTCGCGCTTCGACCCTGCCAGTACGCCGGTGTTCAACGTGGCGGTGCTCTCGGTGGACAACAAAAAGAGCCCGCAAGAGTTGTCGACCTGGGCCACGCAAGTGCTGCAAAAGCGCCTGCAAAACGTGCGCGGTGTTGGCGCAGTGAGCGTGGTGGGCGGCATCCAACGCGAGGTGAACGTCTACCTGCGCCCCGCAGACCTGGAAGCGCTGGGCGTTGGTGCAGAGCAGGTTGTGGCCGCGCTGAGGAGTGAAAACCAGGAACAGCCCGTGGGTGCTATCCGCTCGAAGGAGCAAGAGCTGGTGGTGCAGATCAACGCGCGGCTCAAAACACCGGCTGACTTCCGCGACATCGTGGTCGCGCGCCGAGTCACGACAAGCGCCGCCGGCGGCAGTGCGGCCGTGCCCATCAAACTGTGGCAAGTGGCCGACGTGGTGGACGGCCCGCAAGAAGTTGAAAGCCTGGCGCTCTACAACGGCCAACGCACGGTGCTCTTGTCGGTGCAAAAGAGCCAAGGCGAAAACACGATTGACGTGGTGGACGGTTTGAAGCGCACGCTGCTCGAGACCGAAAAGCTCACGCCTGCGGGCATCAAGACCGAGATCAACCGCGACAACTCACGCTCCATTCGTGTCTCGGTGGCCAACGTCAAACGCACGCTGATCGAGGGTGCGGCGCTGACCATCCTGATCGTCTTTTTGTTCCTCAATTCCTGGCGCAGCACCGTCATCACAGGGTTGACCTTGCCGATTTCCTTGATCGGTACTTTTTTGTTCATGTACATGTTTGGCTTCACCATCAACACCATCACCTTGATGGCCTTGAGCCTGTGCGTTGGCCTCTTGATTGACGACGCCATCGTGGTGCGAGAAAACATCGTCCGGCACGCCCACATGGGCAAAAGCGCGCACGATGCAGCACTGGCAGGCACCAACGAAATTGGCCTGGCAGTGTTGGCCACCACCTTGTCCATCGTGGCGGTGTTTCTGCCCATTGGTTTCATGGGCGGCATGATCGGCAAGTTCTTCCACGAGTTCGGCATCACCATCACGGCCGCCGTGCTCATCTCGATGTTTGTGAGTTTCACCCTCGACCCGATGTTGTCCAGCGTGTGGCACGACCCGCAGGTTGACGTTTCAGGTGACGCAAAACCGCGCACGCTCTACGACAAAACCATTGGCCGTGTGACAGGCCAGTTCGATAGATTCACCACCTTCTCGTCGGACGTATACCAAGTGATGTTGAGCTGGTCGCTGGTGCACAAGCGCAAGACCTTGCTCCTGGCCTTGGCAACGTTTGTGGCCGCCATTGCCTTGCTCAAGGCTGGTGCCATCGGCAGCGAATTTGTGCCCAAGGCCGACTTCTCCGAGACGACGATCAACTTCTACACACCGGTGGGCTCGTCGCTTGAAGTGACCGAAGCGCGCGCCAAGCAGATCGACGCCGCACTGCGCGACATGCCGGAGGTTCGCTACACCGTGGCCACCGTCAACAGCGGTTTCGCGTTGGGCAAGATTTACGGCAGCGTCTATGTTCGATTGTTAGACCGCGCCGAGCGCACACGCTCCAGCCACGAGATGGCAGAGCCGATTCGCCAACGTTTGGCACGCATCCCGGGCATCACTGTCACCAACGTGGGCACCACCGACCTGGGCGGCGGCAAAACCGTGCAGTTCTCTGTGCAAGGCACGGATCTGGCGGAGTTGGAGCGCTTGTCCAAAGACATCACTGCCAAGCTGCGCGACGTGCCCGGCTTGGTGGATTTGGACACCACGCTCAAGCCCAACAAACCCACCGTGGCGATTGAGGTCAAGCGTGATGCCGCCGCTGATCTGGGCCTGAATGTCAATGCCCTGGCCAGCACCTTGCGCATCTTGGTGGCCGGCCAGACCGTGGGCAACTGGCGCGCCAGTGACGGTGAAAACTACGACGTGAAAGTGCGCCTGGCGCCGAGCCATCGCGACACAACAACTGATCTGCAGGGCCTGCCTCTGAACGTGGCCAACGCCGCAGATGGCAGTGCACGCGTGGTGCGCCTGAGCCAAGTCGCGGACGTGCGCACCGCCACCGGCCCCAACCAGATCAACCGGCGCGACTTGGCGCGCGAGATCAACATCGACGCCAACGTGCTGGGCCGCAGTGCTGGGGAAGTGGCGACTGACACACGTGCCATCCTCGACGCCATCAACTGGCCGCCGGGCTACCGCTATTCCTTTGGTGGCAGCACCAAAAACATGACCGACTCCTTCGGCTATGCCATCGGTGCGTTGGCCTTGGCCATCATCTTCATCTACATGATTTTGGCCAGCCAGTTCAAGAGCTTCTTGCAGCCCTTGGCATTGATGAGTTCTCTGCCGCTCACGCTCATCGGCGTGGTGCTGGCGCTGTGGCTGTTCAAGTCCACGCTGAACATGTTTTCCATCATTGGCGTGGTCATGTTGATGGGTTTGGTGACGAAAAACGCCATCCTGTTGGTGGATTTTGCGATTCGCTCCCGTGAAGGGTTGCTGAATGACGACGGCACACGCGCCCCCGGCATGGAGCGCCACGCTGCATTGCTGCACGCGGCCAAAGTGCGTTTGCGCCCGATCTTGATGACCACGCTGGCGATGATTTTTGGCATGCTGCCGCTGGCGCTGGCGCTGACCGAAGGCTCGGAGCAACGCGCGCCCATGGGTCAGGCGGTGATTGGCGGCGTGATCACCTCGTCTCTACTGACCTTGGTGGTGGTGCCCGTCATCTACTGCTATCTGGATGACCTGGCCACGTGGGCGCGCCGGCGCTGGGCGGGCAAGCGGGTGGTTGCGACGACCGCAGCAACGACCGCCGCAACCGACACCGCCGCCTAGAATCGCGCCACTTTTTGTACTGCCTCCGCACCCTTTGCACAGCCTGCCGACATGAACACCGAAACCGCACGCTTCAACATGATCGAACAGCAAATCCGCCCTTGGGACGTGCTCGACGCCCATGTGCTGGCCTTGCTGGGCAACATGCGGCGCGAAGACTTTGTGCCCGAAGCCCAGCGCGCCCTGAGCTTCATGGACGTGCAAGTGCCACTTTTAGAGGGCCAAAGTGACGGCCCCCGCATGCTCGAGCCCAAGGTTGAAGCCCGCCTCCTGCAAGCGCTGGTTTTGCAGCGGCATGAAACCGCCCTCGAAATTGGCGCTGGCTCGGGTTTCCTGGCAGCCCTCATGGCGCACTGCGCGCTGCAGGTGCACACACTGGAATGCCAGCCTGAGCTCGCAGTGCGCGCGCGCACAAATTTGCGCCGCAGTGGGCTCATAAATGTTGAGGTGCACGAGGTCACGGCGGCCCAGGGCGCGGTGGGCCTGGCCAGCGAAGCGCCGTTTGACGCCATTGTTTTGTCGGGCTCGGTGCCTGCAGTGCCCAGCGAGTTGCTTCAACAGTTGAAAGTGGGTGGCAGACTGGTCGCGGTGGTGGGCTTCGAGCCCGTGATGGTCGCCCGTTTATTCACCCGCACAGGCGCAAGTGAGTGGTCCGAGCGCGATTTGTTCGACACCGTGGCGCCGCGCTTGCAAGGGTTCACAGAGCCAGGGCGGTTTGCCTTTTGATGCCGCTCGTGGACCATCGCGCTTGCAGTCCATCGGCCCCAGCCGACGTGACGCCTGACCCAGCAGCATCCCGTCGCATGGCCGATGCAGTCGCTGGCCCCATCAGCGTAAAACGATGCTTGGGCTTGGCCGTGGGCCTGGAACGCGGCCTGACCTGATGTCGCCAAGTGCCTTTTGAACACAGTAGAAAGAAAATGAACATGAATTTCAAGCGCCTGCCAGTGTCCATCGCTGCTGCTGCCTTCGCCGCCCTCACCTTGGCCAGCGCTGCCCAAGCGCAAAACCTGCAAACCCTGTACGAAGCAGCGAGGGCCTTTGACCCTGCTTACCAAGCCGCGCGCGCTCTAGCGCAAACGGCGCAGTTCAAGGTGGACCAAAGCGAGGCCCTGCTCAAGCCATCGGCGAAAGTCGATGCCAATGCCACATTGACGCAACTGGGCCAGCCGCGTATCGGCACGGGCGACAGCAACAGCATCGGTAGCACCGTGAGCGGCAGATACCCGATTTTCAACCGTGCCAATGCCGTGACGGTGGAGCAGTCGCGCAAGGGTTTGGAAATGGCGCAGGCCGATCTCGACACGGCCGAGCAAGACCTCATCATTCGCTTGGCGCAGGCCTACTTTGACGTGCTGGCCTCGCAAGATTCTTATGGCACGACGCTGGCCAGCAAGAAGGCCATCACCGAGCAGTTGGCCTCGGCCAAACGCAACTTTGAAGTCGGCACCGCCACCATCACCGACACGCGTGAAGCGCAAGCCCGCTTTGACTTGGCCACCGCCCAAGAGCTCGCTGCCGAGAACGATTTGCGCACCAAGCGCATTGCGCTGGACCAACTCGTGGGCCGCGCAGATGTGGAGCCCAAACGCTTGGCCGCGCCCGTGGTGCTGCCCGCCGTGCTGCCTGCCAATGCCGAAGAGTGGGTGACGGCCGCCATGAACCAACACCCCTCGATGCGCCGCGCGCGAGTCGGCTATGAGGTGGCCAAGCTGGAAACCAGCAAAGCCAAGGTAGGTGACGCGCCGACAGTGGACGCCGTCGGCTCGGTGGGTCTGGCGCGCAGCAGCGGCAGTTCGGCATCACTGCCCGGTTTCACGCGGCAAGCCACGGTGGGCGTGCAGCTCAGCATGCCGCTGTACACCGGCGGCGCGGTACAGGGCCGCATCTCCGAGACCCTGGCACTGGAAGAAAAGTCCCGGCTGGACATCGAAACCGCGCGCGGTGCCATCTCACAAGGCACCCGCGTGGCCTACTTTGGTGTGGTCTCTGGCAAGGCCCAAGTGGCCGCGCTCGAGGCCGCCGAATCGTCCACCAAACTCGCGCTGGAGGCCACGCAGCTGGGCTACAAAGTCGGCGTGCGTGTCAACCTCGATGTGCTCAACGCCCAGACCCAACTCTTCCAGACACAACGCGATCTGGCCAAAGCGCGCTACGACGTGTTGATGGGTGGCTTGCGGCTGCGCCAGGCCTCGGGCCAGTTGATGCCAGGTGACGTGCAGGCTGTGAACCGGATGGTCGCTGAGTAAGGGGTTGCTGAGTAAGGGTCCGTTCGGGGATAACTTGATCATTTGACCGTCGGATGCGGGATGCGATGCAAGGCGCAAAGCACAGCGATGCCCATCGGCATCGCGAGCATTTGCAACGCCGCAGCGCGCCCGCAGCCGGCGAGCCGAAGGGGCAAGTTATTCCGGAACGAGCCCTAAAGCAAGAGCGCGCCATGAAAACGCCCGCTGATCTGTGCGATGAGCGGGCGTTTCAAATTTGGCGGAAAGGGAGGGATTCGAACCCTCGGTACTGGAGACCAGTACACCGGATTTCGAGTCCGGCGCATTCGACCACTCTGCCACCTTTCCTGTCTTTTCGGACTAGTTTCAACAGGCACTTGCCCAACTGTGGTCAGGGCTAAGCGAAGCCCAGCATTCTAGGCGATCAGGGCTTCAAAACTTCCTGCCCACCCAGGTAAGGCCGAAGCGCAGCAGGCACGCGGATTGAGCCGTCAAGCTGTTGATGATTTTCCAACACGGCCACCATGGCGCGGCCGACAGCCAAACCTGAACCATTGAGCGTGTGCACCAGCTCGGTTTTGCCCTGTGCATTGCGAAAGCGTGCTTGCATGCGCCGTGCCTGAAAGGCCTCGCAGTTTGAGCAAGAGCTGATCTCGCGGTAGGTGTTTTGTGCTGGCAGCCACACTTCCAGGTCGTAGGTTCTGGCCGCACCAAACCCCATGTCACCGGTGCACAACGCCACCACGCGATAGGGCAGTTCGAGTTTCTGCAAGATGGCCTCGGCGTGGCCCACCATCTGCTCCAACGCGGCGCCACTGTGCTCTGGCGTGGTGATTTGCACCATCTCGACTTTGTCGAACTGGTGCTGGCGAATCATGCCGCGTGTGTCGCGCCCGGCGCTGCCAGCCTCAGAGCGGAAACAAGGGCTGTGCGCCGTGAGCTTGATGGGCAACGCTGCCAGCTCCAGGATCTGCTCACGCACGGTGTTGGTCAGCGTGATTTCGCTGGTCGATATGAGGTACTGCTCGGGTTGGTCTTCATCACCGCCACGGCTGACCCAGAACATGTCTTCCTTGAACTTGGGCAATTGCCCGGTGCCTTCCAGGATCTCGCGGTTGACGATGTACGGCGTCCAGCACTCGGTGTAACCATGTTCTTGCGTTTGCACGTCGAGCATGAACTGCGCGAGTGCGCGGTGCAGCCGGGCGGCAGGCCCACGCAAAAACGTGAAGCGTGAGCCCGAGAGCTTCACGCCCAGGTCGAAATCCAGGCCCAGTGGCCCGCCCAGGTCGACGTGGTCTTTGGGTGTGAAGTCAAACGTTAAGGGGGTGCCCCATCGGCGCACTTCTTGGTTGTCAGCTTCGCTGGTGCCCACAGGCACGGTGTCGTGCGGCAAATTGGGCAAGGACATGAGCAAGGCTTGTTGCTCGGCCTGCAAAGCGTCCAGACGCTCGGCGCCGCGCTTCAGTGCGTCGGCAATGCCGCTCACCTGCGACATGAGCAAGGCGCTGTCCTCGCCCCGGCCCTTGGCCTGGCCAATTTGTTTGCTCAGGGCATTGCGCATCGCTTGCAGCTCTTCAGTGCGGGTCTGGATTTGTTTGCGCTCGGCCTCGACGGCACTGAACTGCGCCACGTCCAGAAAGGGCTGCGGGTTCTTGCGTTGCTGCAAGCGGGTGACCACGCCAGGCAGATCCCGGCGCAGCAAGTTGATATCCAGCATGGTGGTTCTCTCAATTAACAATTCAGATGACAGTGGCGCGGCCATTTGCCAGCGCCTTGCGAAGTCAACAACCGGGCCAAGGTCAAGATCGCGACGCAGCGTGCTCGCTCATGCTGCGGTCGCCCAGACCACGCGGCAACGGGAAGTGCACGGTTTCTTGCACGCCGTCCATCTTGCGGATAGCGGTGGCACCGAGCTCACGCAAGCGGCAGATGACTTGCTGCACCAGCACGTCGGGCGCCGACGCGCCCGCTGTCAGACCGACCCGATGGTGGCCTTGCAACCAATCGGCTTGCAGGTCTTGGGCGCTATCGACCATGTAGGCCGGGGTCCCCAGGCGCTCGGCCAGCTCGCGCAGCCGGTTGCTGTTGGAGCTGGTGGGGCTGCCCACCACGATGACCACGTCGACAGCAGGTGCGAGGACTTTCACAGCGTCTTGACGGTTTTGCGTGGCATAACAAATGTCTTGCTGCTTGGGTTCGCGCACATGAGGGAAGCGCTGCTTCACGGCCGCCAAGATTTCGGCAGCGTCGTCCACGCTGAGGGTGGTTTGTGTCACCACGGCAAGTTGGCTGTTTTGCACTTTGACATGAGCAACATCGGCAATGTCTTCAACAAGGTAAATACCCGTGCTCAACTGCCCCATGGTGCCCTCCACCTCCGGGTGGCCCTTGTGGCCGATCATGATGAACTCATAACCTTCGCGGGCGAGTTTGGCCACTTCCACATGCACCTTGGTGACGAGTGGGCAGGTGGCGTCAAACACTTGGAACCCCCGCCGAGTGGCCTCGCTGCGCACAGCTTGGCTCACGCCGTGGGCGCTGAAGACCAAAGTCGCGCCAGCAGGCACATCGGCCAGGTCTTCAATGAAGACGGCGCCCTTGGTTTTGAGGTCATTCACCACGTAGGTGTTGTGCACGATTTCGTGGCGCACATAGATGGGCGCGCCGTGTTTGATGAGGGCACGCTCCACGATCTCGATCGCACGGTCAACCCCTGCGCAAAAGCCGCGCGGCTCGGCCAGCAGCACTTCTTGCAGTTCAATTGGCATCAGGTCAGGCCCATCACATCACGCCTGTCACATCACGCCGAGCACGCGCACTTCAAAGCGCACGGCCTGGCCGGCCAAGGGGTGGTTGAAGTCGAACAGCAGCCAGTCAGTGCCCAGTTCACGCACCACGCCGGCGTACGCGCCCTGGCCATCGGGCGTGGGGAACTGCACCACGTCACCGATGCTGTATTGCGCGTCGGCGTCGCCAATCTCATGCAGCAAGGCCAGCTTCACGCGCTGCAACAGCTCGGAGTTGCGCTGGCCGTAGGCGTCGCCGGGCGCGAGATCGAAGGTTTCATGCGCTCCTTCGGCCAGACCCATGAGCTTGGCTTCGATGGCGGGCGCGAGCTGGCCCACGCCCATCGACAGCGTGGCGGGCTTGTCGTTGAAGGTGTTGATGAGGTCGGCTCCGTCGGGCCCGGCAAGGCGGTAATGCAGGGTGAGAAAGGAGCCCGGCTGGATGTGATTCACGGCGCGCGGGCGTAGGCCAAGAGGGCTTGGTCACGTCAATTAGACTGCTGCGATTCTATGCGGGAGAGGGCTGAGCAATGACCATGAAAGAGCTGCCCGCAGAGCAACGTCCGCGCGAGAAATTGCTCGCCCGAGGCGCTGGCGCCTTGGCCGATACAGAGCTTTTGGCGCTGCTCCTGCGCACGGGCATCAAGGGCAAAGGCGTGTTCGCCCTGGCCGCGCAAGTGTTGGAAGAATTTGACGGCTTTCATGGCTTGCTGCAAGCCGACCCGAACGCCCTCAAACGCATCAAGGGCCTGGGCCCAGCCAAACGCGCCGAACTGGTGGCTGTGATGGAAATGGCCCGCCGCGCACTGGCGCAGCAGATGAAGGCTGCACCGGTGTTGAGCAACCTGGCGACCTTGAAGGACTACGTCGCGCTCAAGCTAGGTGGCGAGTGGCAAGAAGTATTTTCGGTGCTTTTTCTGGACGCCCACCAACGCTTGTTGCGCATGGATGAGATGTTCCGTGGCGGCCTGACACAAACCAGCGTTTACCCCCGTGAAATCGTTCGTCGCGCGTTGGAGACCAATGCTTCTTGCCTTGTCTTTGCGCACAACCACCCCTCGGGCTTGGCCGAGCCTTCACGGGCTGATGATCACTTGACGCAAACCTTAAAAAACGCCTTGTTGCTGATCGACGTGAAAGTGCTGGACCACCTGATCGTGGGCCGCGGTGTGGTGGTGTCCATGGCCGAGCGGGGTTTGATGTGAAGTTCAACGGCTTGCATCAATTGTCTGGGTTACGTGAAACGTTGGCACAACGACAACGTGATCAAGCCGAGGCTACACAGCGGGAACAGGGTGCGCGCGACGCCGCATTGCGGCAAAAAATGCAGTTCGCCAACGCGGTGGGCCGTGTGACCGCGTTGCCGCAACGCGCCATGGCGATTGCTGATACGGGCGCGCCGCGCGCCACGCCGGAACCACGCCAAACCGCGCTCGACGAACAAGCCGCCCTGCGCGAGGCCATGTCTGACGACGTGGACATCGACACCTTGCTGCTCACCGATGACGGCCTGAGCTACCGCCGCCCCGGCGTTAGCCTCGACGTGGTGACGCGTCTGCGCCGCGGGCAATGGACCATCACCGCAGAGCTGGATTTGCACGGCCTGCGCCGCGAAGAGGCCCGTGACACCTTGGCCAAGTTTGTCCACGACGCAGCCAAACGCGGCTCGCGCTGCTTGCGCGTCGTGCACGGCAAAGGGCACGGCTCGCCGGGCAAACAGCCGGTGTTGAAAAACAAGGTTCAGCGCTGGTTGGCGCAATGCGCCGAGGTGCTCGCCTTCACTCAGGCACCCGGGCCCCAAGGTGGCGCGGGAGCGTTGCTGGTGTTGCTGGGGTCATGATGCTGTGACGGACCCGAGGCCTGTTCGCCCCGTGGTTTGGAAGGGCCTAGCCCCCCTTGTTGCGCATCCAGTCTGCAGTGCCAAAAAACGATTGCACCAAACGTTCTGCCAGTCCGGTGTCCAGCGCACAGTCCTGCATGGCCATCGTCATGCAGGCCATCCATTGGTCACGTTCTCTGACACCGATGGCGTACGGCAAGTGCCGCGCGCGCAGCATGGGGTGGCCAAAACGATGGGCGTAGAGGTCGGGGCCACCGAGCCAGCCACACAGGAACCAGAAGAGTTTGTCGCGTGAACCGTCAAGGCTTTGGGGGTGCAAGGCGCGGACCCCGGCGAAGTCCGCTTCCAGTTCCATCAGGTCATAGAACCGATCGACCAAGGCACGCACAGCCGACTCTCCTCCCAAGCTGACAAAGGGAGTGACGACGGGTGCCGGGCCCACAGGGATGTTTGACACCGAGTAGGATCAAACGTTACTTCAACAAGCGCGTTGCCAGCTCGGTCATTGCCATGGCGGCCGGTGTGCCGGGCGCATTGACGAACAAGAGCTGCCGCCGCTGAACGGCTTCGCGCACAGCAGGGTCGCTGGGCAGGGTGCCCACCAGCTCGATGTGCACCGCGCCGTCCAGGCTCGGCGTGACATAGCGGTCCACGACCATTTGCAACTGGTTGCGCACGTTGCGGCCGTCGGTGGGCTTGGCGGCTTGGTTCACCACCAATTGCACTTTGCGCCGCCCTTGCGTCGTGGCCAGCACTTTTATCGTGGCGTAAGCGTCGGTGAGTGAGGTGGGCTCGGGCGTGGCCACAATCACCACGTCCTGGGCCAGCGACACGGTGTACAGCACCACATCAGAGATGCCCGCCCCGGTGTCGAGCAGAACGCGGTCGAACTGCGGGCCGATTTTTTCAATGACCTCTTGCAACTGCTCGCGCAAGTGAGGTGTGAGGCGTGAATATTCGACCATGCCCGAACCCGCCAGCAGCACTGAAAACCCCCCCGGTGCAGGCAGCACGGCCTGCTCCAGCGTGCTCTTGCCGGTGAAGACATCGTGCAGCGTGACCTTGGGGTACAGGTTCAACACGACGTCCAGGTTGGCCAGGCCAAGGTCTGCATCCAAGACCAAGATACGCTGGCCCTGCGCCGTCAAGGCGGCCGCCAAATTGGCTGCAACAAAGGTTTTTCCGACGCCGCCCTTGCCACTGGTGATGGCCGTGATGTGCGAAGTTTGACCGGGTTGTGTGGTCGGGGTTGCCACGGTGGCCAAGGGTTTGCGCGCCGGCGGCTTGCGGAGTTTGTCGCGGTCGGTCATTCGTGTTCCTGCGACTGGAAATGGTCAAACAACATGCGCCGTTCTTCGCTGCTGACAAGGGAGACAGCAGTGGGTTCCAGACGCACCAAATTGCGGCCATGTGCTTTGGCGCGATAGAGCTGCTGGTCCGTGCGCTCGATCCACAGGGCGGGTGTTGAACGCACCCACTGCGGCGCAAAAGCGCCGCCCACACTGACCGTGACGCTGATGTTGTGGGCGGGCGCAATGTTCACCTGCGTGCCCTGCACGCGGCGGCGAATTCGCTCGGCCACTGTCTCACCAAACGGGCTGGGGCAATTGGGCAAGATGATGGAGAACTCTTCGCCACCCACACGCGCCACCAGGTCCATGGGGCGCACGCTGTCGAGCAGGGCTTGCGACACCGCTTTGATGACAAGATCGCCTGCGCCGTGGCCGTGGCTGTCGTTCACGCGCTTGAAATGATCGATGTCCAGTGTCAACAACAACACCGGCTCGCCACTGCGCGCAACGCGGTCAAGCTCGCGCTCCAGAGCCACTTCAAAACTGCGCCGGTTGGCCAGCCCGGTGAGCGGATCCTTGCTGGAAATGTCGACCAGCGCGTCGATCACCGACTGCAAATAATCAGGTCTGCTGGCCTCACCTGCTGGCATGACGCGACCCGACTGCGCCAAGAGTTGCAACGCTGTATCCAGATGCAGTGATCGCCCCGCCGCAGAGGCGGTGTCAAACGCGCTGTCAGTCGCGTTGGCAGGGGCGCTTGTAGGCGCGCTGGCAGGGGCTTTGGGGTGGTGTTCCACGAGGTACGCAGCGGGTGGGTCGAGTGGGGTCCAGGCCAAACCAGTCTAGCAGCGCGGCGCCTTCGCCCTGACCCAAAGAAGGCCCACCAAGGGCCGCCACTTCCGATCACCGTGCCCGCACTGCCTAACGACACTTGTGTGCCAATGTGGCCTTCAGCCGCTGTGGGCACCTTGCCGTCAGATCAGGTTCAAACCAGCTTCAAATTGCCATCTGCGACGGACCTGGGCCGGCGCTGCACATGACCCCAAGTACTCTCACCCTGCCCTGCTCGCGCGAGACCGATCGATGCCTGCTGACGGCCGACTTCGAACGCGTGCGCAGGCTCATCCATGAACGCGCAGGCATCAGTCTGGCCAACGGCAAGCAAGCCATGGTGCGAGGCCGCCTGTCGCGGCGTTTGCGCGACACGCGCTTTCAAAGTTTTGCTGACTACCTTGCCTGGCTCGAAGCTGCCCGCGGGCCCGAGGCTGACGCCGAATGGCAAGAGTTCGTCAACTGCCTGACGACAAACCTCACTGCCTTCTTCCGCGAAGAGCACCACTTCACCGCCTTGGTGGACGACCTGCGCGCGCGCGCCA